>JAQVXQ010000036.1 GCA_028709085.1 Salinivirgaceae bacterium
ATCGTTATTTGTTTCCATTGGAGTTTTTATTTAGGATTATGTTTTGTTATTGTGTTGGCAAATGTTGCGGTGCGCTGCACCTAATTTATTTTCCTATTTGGTTTTGCTACAAATGTTTTGGTGCTATACGCCTTTGAATACGTTTATCGTAATTTTTGCTACAGAGGTTGAGATTTGTTGTAATTCTTCTGTTTTGTTTGAGAAGCATTTTTTTTCGCCGCTACATCATAGACATGATTTATTTGGTCTCTACATTCCAGACGCAAAATATTACGTCTCTACATTCCAGACGCAAAGCATTGCGTCTCTACATTCCAGACGCAAAGCATTGCGTCTCTACGGGAACTTTCCATTTTCAACTTTTCCCTTTTCACTTTCCCCTTTCTTCTTTCAACTTGTCACTTGTCACTTCTCACTTTTCACTTGTAACTTGTCACTTCTCACTTTCAACCGCACCCCTCCATGCATTCCGATTTTAAACGTTCCATTGTTTTTTACCAAAACTTTAATGGCATAAACCATGTTTGCTCGTTCGTCTTTGGTTTGAATCGATTTTGGGGTAAACTCGGCGCGGTTGCTAATCCAAGTTACAATTCCTTCTGTGTAATGCGTCTCTCCGTTTGCAGCGTCGGTGGTAACGGTGATTTTTTGGTTTATCTTTATATCAGCTAATTGATTTCCAGTTATATAGGCTCGCAGAATCATGTTTGATAGATCGGCAATTTTATAAAGCGGTTTTCCCGGAGCTGTTTGTTCAAATTGCTCGGCATATTTCGAAAGTACGGTTCCTGAAATTGGATTACGAATGGTACATTTTTGCAGTTGATCCGCCAATTGTTCATTTTGCACCTGAAGCGGAATAAGCTCTTTTTCGATGCTTTTTGATTGATTTGTGAGCATCGATCGTTGTGCTGCAATTTGCTTTTGCAAAAATTCGATTTGAGCAGTAACATCATCAAGTTGTTTTCCGGTTGCAGCATTGGCTTTCATTAGGTTTTCGACTCTTATTTTCTCATTTTCAGCAGTTTGCAGTTGTTTTATTAATGGAGCTATCTGCACATCGATGTCCGGTTTTCTGCTTTCAACAGCCTCTATTTGTGCTTCTATTTGCTTCATTTTCAAATAGATTTGGGTACTGTCGATATATCCAACAACGGTGTTGGCCTCTATGACTTCTCCCTCTTCGATGTTCAATTGATTTATTTTTCCAGCCATTTCCGCCGATATAATGGTTTCAACCGCTTCGAAAGTTCCGGAAGCATCGTCGGTTTGACCGTTTTGGCACGCCAACATTGTAATGCATGCGATGGTGATTATTGTGTAAATTGGTTTCATATTTTTGTGTTTTGTAGAGACGCAATGCTTTGCGTGTCAATGTTTGTTATTTTATTGGGCGCAATGAAATGCGTCTTTACCTAATTTCCTGAAATAGTATTGTATCCATATTGTGCCATCAGCAGTTTTATTTGATGAAGATTCATCTCCAATTTCGCCTGATCCAATACATTTATGATATTTATGTGGTCGATAGTGGTTGTAACCCCATTTTCGAGTTGACTTTCGGACCATTGTTTAATGTTTTCGCGCAGTTGAATAATCTCTTTGTCGGTTTCAATGAGTTTGGCTAGTTTCTCTAATTCGGTCATCTGTTGAGTCAACTGCACGTTGGTATTTAGCAAAAAAGTCTCTTTTTGAATGTCGATGGAGTGTTGTCCATGATTGATCAGCTTTTTCTCCTTGTTTGAGGTATAGAAGGTTGATAAGTTCCAACTCAATCGCAAACCTCCCATATAGTAAAAATCGAAATCGTTGTTAAGCATATTGAGAGCAGGGCGTCCATATCCGGATTGCAGGAATGCACTTAATCGTGGAATATTTTTTGCTGACAATAGTTTGTATTGTATATCGAACGCTTTTTGTTGCAATTCAAACTCTCCTATTTCAGGGCGATTGATTTCCAAGTTGGGTTTCACATATGCGGGAATCATAAATTCGGTATTCATCTCAATTTCAGCTCCAATCAATAAACCCAACATTTTTTGCAATCCAATTTGTGTCGATTTTATCTCAATAATCCGTTGATTTATTTTGAGCATTTCGGCTTGCAAAAGATCCAAATTGCTATTCATGGCTACACCATTAGCAATAGCGGCGTTTGTCTTTTCAAGGGCTGCCGTAATATCTTTTTTTAATACTTCGGTTTGCTCAATTTGTGTATTGCTGAGTAAAATGCTGAAATAGAGTTGATTAACTCGGTCTCGGAGTTTGTACATTTCAACCTCCACTTTTTGTCTTTCTACATCTGCTGTTGAGGAAACATAATCGCGACTCTGTTTTACGGTCCATAAATCGGTGATGGGCTGAATTATTTCACCATAAATTTTGTACTGATCTTTATCGACCGTAGGTACGCTCATGTTTGGCAGCGAAATGGGAAGTGAGGTAACATCCGATTGATAGGTTGCCTGACCTCCGATGTTTATTTGCGGCAAATATCCTCGTGATGTTTTCTCTAAGCTTAGGCTCTTAGTTTGTTCCAGCAAGTCAAATTGCTTTATTAAAGGATAGTTCTCTCGAGCTTTCTGATAACATGAATCAAGCGTAAGAACTGTTTGTCCAAAGCTATCGAAGGGTAGGGATAGAGCACACATGATTAGCACTATTCCAATTTTTTTTATTTTCCTGAAGACCGTAATCATGGTATTTGTGTTTTTAATTTAATCCGTTGAATCATTGATGGATAGAAAGTTATTTGCTCGTTAAAATGGCTTTAATCCATTTTGGAATTAACGTTTTTCGTTCTTCCATCATAGCACTAAATTGCTCATTCGATATTTCTCCAATCGATTGAAAAATCGGTTTAGCTACAAAAGGGAAGATGGTCATTCCAATAATATTGATAATTAAATGCAGTAAATCTTTTTGAGCCATTTTATTCTGTTCCATAACTTCCAGAAGTTGTTTTACAAAATAGGATTGCATAATAATCTCTTTGACATTCATCTTTTGTAGCAAATGGGTCGGGTTTCTTCGTAACTCGCTCAAAATGAATAATGGAATTTCAGGTTCTTTAACCAAAAGTGTGATGTAATTATTTACTACCATTTCTAATTTTGTCTCAAACGACGATTCCATATCATTGAAAACCGAGGTCAATGATTGAAGAAAGTCTCGTAGCGTTTCCATCATAACAATCTCGAACAACTTCTCCTTGCTACGGAAATAGTAATTAAGCAATGCAAGATTTATTCCTGCTTCTTCAGCAATATCACGTGTTCTAGTGCCTGCATATCCCTTAATATGAAATACATGCCGTGCGGCATTTTTAATTTTCTCTTCGGTTGATGAATCTTTTGCTACCATGTTATTTAATGTTTTAATTGTGCAAATATATATCATTTGCTTGATTTAATCATTTGATTAAATCAAAAAGTTTAAATAATTTAACGGTTGTTTGTAGAATTGTGGGTAATGAATACTAGATTCTGAACATTAACGATGGATATTGTTCTGATTTACAGGATATTATTGATTTTAATGGCTCTAGTTTAAAACAGCGTGCGTAATTAATCAGGGCTAAAGCCCTTTAATAATAGGAGTTCAATAACCCTAGGCTTAAGCCTGGGGTTATAAAGATGCCGTTAAAATGGACTTTAGTCCATAACTTGTTACCGTTTGCAACGCGATCCCAAACTACAGCCATTTTAATTGTCCTTTTAAAAAATATCATTATATTTACCTGAATATTATTAATGAAGAATTAATAAATTTAAACTTATTGTGTATGAAAAAGTTTAATAAAGTATTAATATCGTTATTTGTTATGTCTCTATTTACTTTTAGTGCAGTTGGACAAATTAATGATAATACGGTAACCGAATTTACAGAGAGTGGAAAATTTTGGTTCGACATTGGTATTGGAAACTATTATACAACCGATAGTGACTATGAAGGATTTTCTTCGAACGTAAGCTTTAATATGTTAAATAAGAGTCTTTTGTATAAGATCAGATATATGATTCACGATGAATTGGTTATTTTTAACGTCACACCATCGGAAAAATATCAAGAGGTTGGAATGTTAATAGGAACAGGGTATTCTGTGAAGTGGTTTCAATGCTTTGTTTCAGGAGGAATTGGTTTAATTAGTGGAACGCAGCGTGGCGATATTTTATACACAACTCCTTCCGATTGGTTCAGTTTAGGTGGAACCAACTATTATGAAATGGATAAATTTATAACACCTTCAATTCCTATTGAACTTGAATTAACTCTAAAACCCATCAAATATATGGGTGTTGGCTTCTCTTTATACGGGAACTTAAATTTAAAACAATCGCTTTATGGTTTTATTATAAAATTAGGAATAGGGAAGATGCGCTAAATAGACCTGAGCGAAAAAATGTTTATCACGTTATATTGTGCTGTTGTTTAGATCTGGTTTATAGTTTGTGTGTAATATTATTACGAGGAGTTCTGATTAATAAATTACTTTTGAAGTTTTCGGTTAGTAAATATTTATGCTTTTGTTCGATTTTTATTTAGTCGGTCTTATTTCGCTAATTTAAGTTTTTTGATAATTGTTTTGTAAAGGCATATTGCAGATCTCCTACAATCTTGTTTTCTTTTAAAACTCTCCTTTGGAATGTTGGCGAAAACCGAAATAAAAATCGTAATTTCGCACCCTAAAACCACAAAAATCAACATTATGTCATTCATTGATGATAAAATTATTTACGAAGGTTTAACCTTTGACGATGTCACTCTGGTTCCGGCATATAGCGAAATATTGCCCAATGATGTGGACCTAACCACAATGTTTACAAGGAAAATAGAACTAAAGTGTCCCATTGTATCCGCTGCAATGGATACCGTGACAGAGGCAGCAATGGCGATTTCCATAGCACGAGAAGGGGGAATAGGGGTAATTCATAAAAATATGTCCATTGAGCAGCAAGCGAAGCAGGTGAAAATGGTGAAGCGGGCTGAAAATGGAATGATCATTGATCCCATCACTATTGGAAAAGATCAAACTGTAAATGATGCTCTTAGTTTGATGAGTGATTTTAAGATAGGTGGGATTCCTGTTGTTGATGTGAATCGGAAATTAATTGGTATTGTAACCAATAGAGATTTGCGTTTTGAAACAAAGCTCGAACGCAAAATATCCGAGGTAATGACTGCTGAGAATATCATTACCACAAAACAATCGGTTGATTTAGAGCAAGCCGCTGGCATTTTGAAAATTCACAAGATTGAAAAGCTACCTGTTGTTGACGAATCAGGTCAACTCGTAGGACTCATTACCTATAAAGATATTACAAAAGCTCAATCACGACCCAATTCATGTAAAGATGATCGAGGGCGTTTACGTGTTGCTGCTGGTATTGGCGTTACGAAGGATTCCATGCAGCGCATAAAAGCATTAATTGAAGCCGGCGTTGATGCCATAGTTATTGACACAGCACATGGCCATTCGGTAGGTGTAATTGAATTATTGAAAAAGGCAAAAGCTAAATATCCCGATGTTCAGTGGGTTGTTGGCAATATTGGAACAGGTGCAGCCGCTGTCGATTTGGTTAAAGCTGGAGCCGACGCCGTAAAAGTAGGAATTGGTCCAGGGTCGATCTGTACAACACGCGTTATTGCAGGCGTTGGAATTCCTCAGTTGTCAGCTATTTATGAAGTGGTTAAGGCACTTGAGGGAACTGGCGTTCCAGTTATTGCTGATGGCGGAGTTCGCTACAGTGGCGATATTGTAAAAGCCTTAGCAGCCGGAGCCAGTACAATTATGGCCGGATCACTATTTGCCGGAACGGAAGAGTCTCCGGGCGAAACGGTGATCTATCAAGGACGGAAATTTAAAACCTATCGAGGTATGGGATCCATTGAAGCCATGCAACAAGGATCACAAGATCGATATTTTCAATCCGAAGCCGACGATAATAAAAAATTAGTTCCGGAGGGAATTGCCGCCAGAGTTCCATACAAAGGAACCCTAACGGAGGTTGTATATCAAATGATTGGAGGACTGCGTGCTGGAATGGGATATTGCGGTGCTGCTACCATTCTAGATTTGAAAAAAGCGAAATTTGTTAAGATTACCCAAGCGGGTATTTTCGAGTCGCACCCACACGATGTTACTATTACACGCGAATCTCCAAATTATTCACGGGGTAATTTTTAATTAAAGACAATAATATAAGCTCAAATGCGTTAAATGCAGTGTTTACCAGAAAATAAATTTTAAACTAATACTTTTTTTACAAATGAAAAACATTATTCTCCTTCTACTTTTTGTGTTACCATTAGCAAGCGTTGCACAAAATGATATTTTGTTGACAATTGACAACAATAAGAACATCTCTTTAGATGAGTTTAAACGCATTTATCTGAAAAACAATAAGATAGATGAGGTTGTCACAAAACAGACGGTCGAAGATTATTTGGATTTATTTGTGAACTTCAAATTAAAAGTTTACGAAGCTGAAAATTTAAATCTCGATAAAAGAGCATCGTTTGTTGCGGAACTTAAAAAGTACAGAAATCAGCTTGCAGAACCATATTTAGTGGATAAAAGCACATCAGATAAATTATATGAAGAAGCATACGAACGTATGTTCAAAGCAGTTAGAGCAAGTCATATTCTTTTACAGGTTGACAATAATGCATCTCCTGTCGATACATTGGCTGCCTATAACAAAGCTATGGAGATAAAGAAAAAGCTTGAAGGTGGTGAGGATTTTGCTAAAATTGCAATCAAGTATTCCAATGATCCATCTGTTAAACAAAACTTTGGAGAATTGGGCTATTTCTCAGCCATGCGCATGGTTTACCCATTTGAAAGCGCGGCATATACCACTCCAGTTGGAGGAATTAGCGATCCTATTAGAACCCAGTTTGGATACCACATCCTTAAAGTTTGGGACGTTATGCCTATTGAGGGCTCGCTTGATGTACAGTTTATTGTAACTCGCGAACAGACCGTTGATTTAGCTAAAAATGTGAATTCTGCCCAAGGTAAAATAAAAGAAGCCTATGATAGTATTCAAAATGGCATGAGTATGAATGATGCTATACACCGATTTTCGGAAGATAAAAATGCATCTGGAACAAATGGACTTTTGTCGAAATATGAGCCCGGTAGAATGTTTCCTGAGTTCGATTCCATGGCTTTCAGTATGGAACAAGGCACAATGTCGGAACCATTCTATTCTGAATTATTAAGAGCCTGGTTTATTATTTATATTAAAGGAAAATCACCTCACCCTTCTTACAATGAGGCTCTTGACCAAATAAAACGTAGGGTTGGTAGAATGCCCCATAGTTATCTTAGATCACGAAATTTGGCCGTAAAACTGCTTAAAGAATACAATGTTGTTGCCGACGAAAGTGTGGTAGCTATAGCTATTGATACATTGAAACAAAAACATGAAAATGGTCGTGCCTACTCTGAAAATATATTAGAGAACATGAAAACACCCTTTGCAATAATTAATGATACCGTACCATTGATTCAACACGACTTTTTAATGTATCTTGAATCGACCATTAACGAGAAACCAAATGATATCGTTGAATATTCGAAATCCAAGGTTCAAGAATTTCTCGAGAAAGCAGTTTTGAAATATGAAAACGAAATTCTGCACCAGAAATATCCCGATTTTGCCTACACTGTACAGGAATATCACGATGGAATTTTGCTGTTCAACATAACCGATAGTATTGTGTGGCAAAAGGCATCTGCTGATACAGCAGGATTACGAGAATTTTTCAATAAAAACAGTCAAAATTACACGTGGGACGAGCGCATCGATGCGGCTATTTTAACCTCCAATGCCGTTGAACATTCCAATAAATTGGGTAAAACATTGCAAAAAGCGATGAAAAAAGGAACGGAAATAAATGCCGAATTTATTCATAAATTACGAGCCGAATTTAACGATTCATCAATATTTGTGAAAGTCGAGCGATTACCCCAAGAGAGAGGTCAAAACGAACTTGTAACAAAAACAGGATACAAGAAAGGAATGCACCTTGTACAAGAAACCGAGAATCGTCTTCTATGGTGCTACGTATTTGGAACTGTTCCTCCAACACCCAAAAAACTCTCAGAAGTTAGAGGAATGGTAACAGCCGATTACCAAAATGAATTAGAGAAGCGATGGATTCAAGAGTTACGCAAAAAATATAATATAGTTGAAAATAAAGAAATTCTTGAGAATTTATATAACCAGTAGTGTGGTTTGAAAACGAAATATATTGAATGAAAATATTGAAATCTAAGGGAGTGAAAACAATATTACCGATTATAGTTTTTCTGATCGGTAGTATTGTTTCGTGTAATACTGCCAGTCCCGGAATTGGCGATCAAGAGGTAGCACGATATAAAGATCATTTTTTAACATTTAAAGAGTTAGATATTCCCGACGGATTATCGAAGGAAGACAGTGTGGAATATGCAACGCGTAAAATTCAAAATTGGTTTGTCAAAAATGCACTGTTTGAAAAAGCCGTTGAAAATGTTGATGGAAATGAAACTTTAATCGAGATGAAAGTTGAAAACTACCGTATCTCGCTTTACATTCATGAATATAAACAAAAATTAGTTGACCAAAAAGTGGATACAGTGGTAACACATTCTGAAGTGGAAGAGTATTATGCAAAATATGGGGACGAGTTTCGATTAAATACCCCCATTGTTCAATCTTACGTTGTTACAACACCCATATCAATAACAAATCAAAATCAATTGCTTAACTTACTTCGCTCCAATACAGAATCGTCGTTGGTTGACTTAAAAACGTTGTGTTTTCAAAGCGCTCGATATTATCGGTTTGACTCAATCTGGAAACCTTTCTCAAGTTTACTTGTCGAAGTTTCAGGCGATAGTCGAACAGTATCCATGGATAATTTATATAAAGGGAAAATCATTCGCTTTTCGAATAATACATTAGATACCTACATAAAAGTGATTGATTACCTTAATATAGGGGATAAAACTCCAATGAATTATGTTTATGATCAAATTAGAAACATAATTGTCCGAAAACGAAAGGATCAGTTTTTAAGTCGTCTTGAAAACGATTTGTTGCAAAATGCCTTAAATCACAAGAAAGCACTAATCCAATAAGCCAGTTATTGATTACAATTAAAAACTAAAATATGAAGATTATATTAAAATCGACTTTGTTATTTGCAATTCTCTTTTTCACATTAACCAGTCAAGCCCAAATAGCGAAAGTTTTGGATGAAGTTTCAGCGGTTGTTGGCGATAAAATAATACTTAAAAGTTATATCGAAGAGCAACGCGTTCAAATGCTTCGCCAACGTTACTATTCTGACAAAGATCTGCGTTGTGAGATTCTCGAAGATCAGCTATATACCAAATTGTTAACCAATCAGGCTGAAATTGATACCGTTGAAGTGGGCGATAGAGACATTGAAAACGAGTTGGAGCGTAGATTATCCTATTTTATTGGACAGCTTGGCAGTGAAGAAAAAGTGGAAGAGTTTTTCAGTAAATCAATCATCGACCTCAAGGAGGAGTTTCGAGGAACCATTCGAGATCAGATGATTAGCCAAAAAATGCAACATGAAATAACACAAGGAATTACTGTAATTCCAACCGAAGTTCGTCGATTTTACGATAATTTATCCAAAGACAGTATTCCCACGATTCCTACTACATATGAATTTCAAAAAATTACTAAATATCCGGTAATTGACGAAATGGATGTATTGGAAGTTAAAACTCGTCTTGAGGAATTTAAGAAACGAATTTCAGAAGGCGATAATTTTGCAAGTCTTGCTGTTTTATATAGTGCCGATGTCAATACAGCAAAACGGGGAGGAGAACTTGGTTATGTAGGTCGGGGCGATTTGGTTCCGGAATTTGCTACCGTTGCTTTTAAATTGCAGAAAAATGAAGTTTCAAGAATCGTTAAAACAGAATATGGATATCATATTATTCAAATGATTGACCGTAAAGGAGAGCGAATAAACGCACGGCATATTCTTTTGAAACCAAAGATTAAAATCGAAGAGAAAAATAAGGCACGTAATTTTTTAGATAGCGTTCGGGCTTTAATTATGGCTGATTCAATCTCATTCGACGATGCTGTGGCAAAATTTACCGATGATAAAGAGACCAGAAATGGGGGAGGATATATTCTGAATTTGGAAAACAACTCGATACGTTTTACCCAAACTCAGGTTGACGCAGCAATTGCTTATGCAATAAAAGAGAATCCCGAAGGTTATATTACCGAGCCATTTGAATCGATTGATGCTAGCAATAAGCCCGTATTACAAATTATAAAAATCAGAAAGAAAATTGATTCTCATAAAGCTAATTTAGCGGAAGATTACACGCATATTCAAGAAATGGCACTCGAGAAAAAGAAAGAAGAACACATTGGTACATGGATAAAGGATAAAAAAACGTCGACATATATTCGAGTGGCAAAAGAGTTTCACAACTGCGACTTCCAATATCCATGGATACAAACAGAAGAATAACGGAAGGATTCATGGAACAAAATAAGAATATAGAACAGAAAGAAATAGTACGACTCAATGCTCTGTATAAGGCAATGCAAACGGAGATTCATAAAACCATTATTGGTCAAGATGAGGTTGTAAATCAATCCCTAATATCACTTTTTACAGGGGGACATGCACTTTTAGTAGGAGTTCCCGGATTGGCTAAAACGCTGCTTGTCAATACCATAGCTAAGGCAATGGGGTTGTCGTTTAAACGAATACAATTTACACCCGACCTTATGCCTTCGGATATTGTAGGTTCCGAAATCTTGGACTCCAATAGGGAGTTTAAATACATTGAAGGTCCTGTTTTTACAAATATCTTATTGGCCGACGAAATTAACAGAACACCGCCAAAAACACAAGCAGCTCTGCTCGAAGCCATGCAAGAGAGAGCAGTTACTTTTGCCGGAGTTCGACGTGCATTGCCATCTCCATTTTTTGTCTTAGCTACCCAAAACCCAATTGAGCAGGAGGGAACATATCCACTACCGGAAGCACAGCTCGACCGATTTATGTTCAATCTAGTGCTCGATTATCCAGACTACGACCAAGAGGTAGAAATCGTTAAAAGTACAACAATTGAGACAAATGTAGAGACAAATCAAGTACTTACTTCCGATGATATTTTGTTTTTCAGAAAGCTTATTCCAACCATTCCGGTAACCGACCATGTTGTAAAGTATGCCGTTTCTGTTGTTGAAGCCACGCGTCCAAATCGCGGAGAAATATCTCACAATCTTGCAAATGAATATATTTCTTGGGGAGCCGGACCAAGAGCTTCACAATACTTAGTGGCAGGAGCTAAAACCCATGCTGCACTGTTGGGAAAACTAACCCCAGATATAAGTGATGTTATTGCCATTGCAAAACCAGTTTTACGACATCGTATAATAAAGAACTTTAAAGCCGAGGCTGCCGGTATCTCCACTGATTATATTGTTGAGCAAATACTAATATCGGTTAAAAACGCACTTTCAAAATAGAATTACGAGGTTTAAATAGTGAAAAATAGTTTCTTTTTTATATTCGTTTTTATTTGCATTCTTGTTGGATCTGTGGCTTATGGTCAGGAAAATAAGATTGGAAAAGAGAATCAGAAACCGGCAACAATTGAACTACAGCATGCAAATTCTATGAATTACAACAAAGACATTGCCAATGACGCAAGGCGTTTTATTGGCGATGTAAAGTTGCAACAAGAGGATATGTTTATGTATTGCGATAGTGTTTATCTCTATTCTACCGATAATAATATTAAAGCATTCGACAATGTTAAACTCGTAAAGGGGGATAGCATTGAGGTGTTTAGTGATTATCTTTTTCATGCAGGAAATATAAAAAGAGCCCAATTTCGAAATAATGTTATTTTACAAGATAAGAAGGTAACCTTGTATTCAGATAGCCTCGATTACGATATCAATTCAAATAGAGCATACTATTTTAATGGAGGGAAGATTGTTGATAGCACTGCCGTGTTGACCAGTCAAATTGGTTACTATTATGCCAATGAGAAACTATTTTTTTTCAAGGATAAGGTGGTTGTTGAAAATGAAAACTATAGAGTTTATACCGATACGCTAAAATATGATATTAATACAAATCTAGTTAGTTTCCAAGGACCAACGACAATTATCAACGATACGGCAACCCTTTATTCCGAACGTGGATGGTATAACACCAAAACCGGAGAAGCTTTAATTTGGCAAAATGCTCGATATTCAAACTCCCAGCAGATAATGTATGGCGATACCATATTCTATAATCAAAAGCGAGATTTTGGAGAGGCGTTTAACAATATACAAATCTATTCTTTGAAAGACAGCATAATTCTCTCGTCCGATTATGTTCATTTCGACAAGAAAAAAAACACCTCCTTACTCACAAAACGGGCGTTAGTAACACAGATCTTTAAAGGCGATTCCCTCTTTTTACATGCCGATACCATTTATGCACAAATCGATTCTGTAAATGACTCTGCGTTTAATCGAATTTCGTTATACCACAAAGCACAACTCTATAGTAAGACGATACAAATGCGTGCTGACTCCGTTGTTTTTTCCATGAAAGATTCCATAATTCAACTTTACTATAATCCTGTAATTTGGTCCGATAGCATTCAAATGACCGCCGATCGGATTAATATACTTTTAGTTGACAATGATTTAAAGGAGTTACACCTATTGGAAAACTCCCTAATTGTAATGCAACACGATTCGGTACACTATGATCAGATTAAGGGACAGACAATTATAGGCTATCTTGAAGACAAAAAGCTTAAACGTGCTGATGTGGACAAACGCGCCGAAGTGATTTACTATTTGCTTGATAATGATCAAATTAGTAGTATGAACTCTTCGCGTTGTCGGAATATTGATATCTTGTTCGATGATGGGCAGATTGATCGAGTGATCTTTCTGTCGAGTCCCGATGGAAAGGTACTTCCATTGGCAGATATTGTCCCCGGAAATATGTACTTTAGAAATTTCCAGTGGCTAGATGTTCTTCGACCTCAAGAGCGGAACGATATTTTTATCTGGAAAGATAAAACTAAGATAAAGAAACCGTAATACGATTCCTTCTCACATTGTTTAACCGTTGATGCGCAAACCAAATTACGACTTCAGTGATTTGTATTCATTGTTTTTAGTCGTGAATGCTCAACTAATACGGATACACTACCATATTGTCTATAATCGTTTCCGGCAAAAGTACTTTTTTGTTGTTACACAAGATCACATAGGTCTCTGTTTGATTGTCAATTCCTATCATTACAGCATTTTCCAAGTAGATCGACGATAGTTCGGTTAAGAAGGAGGAATCCATAAGGTCGAGTGTTTTATAGGCACAAATTTTAAACTGATCGCCAATGGATAAGCGTTTACATAATTTCACACTTTTTTCAATTGGTTTATTTTGATATGTTGTAGGAATTTCATCTCCGGTTAACCCCATTATTATCTGGGTTTTAGCTATAATTTTATCGAGTGTAGTGTCAAAAATTTCATGTTCCCAGGAGAAGGCTTCTGCTCTACATTTATAAAATGGCATTGCCAATGCTTTGAATAGAAAACTTTCTATGACCAATATTTTATAATACAACACTTCGGATTTGAGAAATCCATTATTCGTGAGTTTTAAGGGTTTGTATTTTTCATTTTCCACATATCCAATCTCTCTCAATTGTTGTAGAATTTGGGATATATTTGGTTTTGAGGTCTCTAAAAGCTCTGCTAATTCTGTTACTGTAACAATTTTAGAGGATTGTTGCCGTAAATAGGAGTAAAACAATATGGCTCGTGCCGTATATCCAATTTCCATTTATTGTAAAAATTCGGTTATTATTCGAATTAAATATTTTGGTCTAATCGGTTTCGATAGATATGCATCACATCCGGCTTCCAAACTTTTATTTTTTTCATCGGAAACCGCATATGCAGTTTGTGCAATAATAGGAATGTCGGGAAATCTCTTCTTTATTTCGCGTGTAGCGGTGTATCCGTCCATTATTGGCATTTTTATGTCCATTAGATAAGATCGATATTTGGATTGGATACAACGGCTTCCAATGCTTCTTTACCATTTATTACCCAAATAATGTTAATCCCAGTTTTTCGCAGTGTCTCTTCGATAAATGCGAAATTGTTTTTTTCATCCTCTGCAACTAATAGTGTTTTTTCAGAGAGTGAAAGTTCTTTATTTATATCGTTTAGATTTTCATGTGGCTCTTCAGTTTGTAAGGGGATGAAAAATGATAGTACGATTCCTTTATTATGCTCTCCTTTTGTAATCGATATCTCGCCATCCATTAAATTAACAAGACCTTTGGAGATAATTAAGTTTAGGCCGGAACCGCCATAATTTTCAGCTCCGCCACCAAAAACATTTCGTTCAAATATTTTCTCCAGTAATTTATCTTGGATTGAGGCCTCTTTATCGTCAACAAAAAATTCAATAAAACTATCCTTAAAACTAGCTCCAATATGAATTTCACCATGCCTTGTGTACCGAATAGCATTTCCCACTAGGTTGATTAATACTTGTTTAACTCTAAAGCTGTCGATTAAAACTGTTGGATCGTCGTCTGTGGTTTGAGTTTTAATAACTAATTGAATGTCTTTATACTCAAATCCTTGAATAATTTCAAGGAAATGATTTTGAACTTCCTTTAGTATTTGACTTGCTTTTGTTGGCGATGGTTTTAACGTTATTTGGTTTGATTCAATTTTTGATAAGTCAATGATATCATCAACGAGTTGCAGTAATGAGTTTCCACTGCTACGAATCATTTCAATAAAATCTTCGCGTTGGTCAAATGTTAATTCTTGATCGAGTAATAAGTCACTAAATCCTATAATTGAATTCAAAGGAGTTCGAATTTCATGGCTTATATTGGCCAAAAATACGGTTTTTAATTTGTTGCTATTTTCCGCATTCTCTTTAGCTGCTGTAAGTGCTTTGTTTACTTCATACTGGTTCGTAATATTTCTGCTTATACCAACCAAGCCTAACACTTCGTTTTGGCTGTTTCTAAATGAAACTTTTACCGTATCGTAAAGTGCACTATCGCCGTTGGGTAGAATTCCCCATTTTTCCATTCGTTCTTCGATGTTCTCCTCAAGTATATTTCTGTCAACCATGTTAAAAGCTATCGCTTGTTTTGTATCGAAGAGTTCAAAATCAGTTTTCCCAATATATTGATCGTCATTAAAGTTATTGAATTTTTTAAAGGCTGTATTTCCTCCAAGATATCGGAAGTGTTTGTCTTTGTAGAAAATCAGATCTGGTATTGCATTGATTATTGAAGAGAGGAGCGCGCTTTCGTGTTCCAGTCTTTTCTCTGCTTTATATCGTTTACTTATATCGTGGGCTATTGTTAATACTAGTTCGTGATTATTTGTGGTTTCAAATGTTGATTTGGCCATTTGGAAAATACGCAATTGTCCGTTGGCATCAATAATTTTCCGTGTTGTTTGATCGTGAGGGTCATTATTCAAAAAGACCTTTTTATATTGGTCGTCGCTGGATGCTATTTTTAGAAGTTTGTTTTCAATGTCTTCAGTTTCTTTAACACCTAGAATTTCAAGCAATGTATCGTTGTAAAGCAGAAAGTTGCCTTTTGAATCCTGCACAAAAAGTGGATACGGTATCGTATTAAGAATTAGTTTAAGTGTGTTATCTTTTTCTCGGGTCTCAATTTCGGCCTTTTCCCTACGATTTATTTCGTCTGCGTTTTCAAATTTTAACAACCTAATTTGTCTTAGTAATCTATAAATGAAAACACCAGCAATTGCTACTATTAAAATAATTATTATCCAAAAAAGAGTATCATTAACCAAGGTTTTTTTGATATTTAAAGGTTCAATATTTCCAAACCATTTTTCGGTTAGCTCAGTATATTCCTTACTTTTTAATAAAATTTTGAGACTCTCATCAAAAAGGTAGGCAAGAGAATCATTGTTTTTGTTGAATCCAAAACAATAGGGCAATTCTATATTGTTAAGTTGTATTTTCCAAACCGAATTAATTCCATTTTTATCAATAATATGTGATCCGATTTTATGGGGAATGATATAGTATGCATTATTACTCTGTAAATAGTTGTCTATTGTTTCTCTTTTTGATTTATCTGATAAAATTGTGCAATCGACATTGAGTTTTGTTTTCAATAATTCAGCTATTTCCGGAATATCTGTAGTGAGATTGTACGTATTAATTGAGTTGAGTGAAAATGACTGATCTATATTTGCGAATACAGCAAGTTTTTCATTATTGTATGGTCTTGATAATTTGAAATTTACATTATTATTATTTGACGAATAGGTCATCAAAAGTAAATCGATCTTGTTGTCAAGAAGATCAGTTTTTAGTTGTGAATATGGTTTTTGTATAAATATAAATTCAACGGGCAATTTTTTTCCAATGGCTTTCAGAATATCGATGTTAAATCCTATGGCTTTGTTGGAGACAATATATTCAAATGGATTACCCTCTATTTGAATTCCTACCGTTATAACGTTTGAATTGGCCAATCCGATGTTATAAACGCAAAGAATTTGAATGAGTAGGATTATGCTATATCTTGATATTTTTCTCATAAGTTGATTAATTCCACGTATTTCAAATTCAATACAAAATAACGAATTTTTGATTCTTAATATACTCTATATTTTAATTATTTAATTGTATTGTTAATTTTAATTACCGGGTTTTAAATTTATTGGATAATATTTAAAATCCCTCCATAAATTTATAGAAGGATTTTAAATATTGAAATTTTGAGTTTTATATCCAACGCACTAGGTTGAAATCCATACGATAGGTCATGTCTGGGTGTTTAGGGAATATTCTTAATGCATATTCATACATTCCAGGTGAGTTTAGATTGAAACTCGTTGAATAGAATGCCATGGTGTCAATGTTTTTCGTTAGTTCAAGTTCTATGCATTCTACTATTTGACGATCGCTTTCGTCCGACAATTTTGTGATAACTACTTCAACACCAACCTCATCGGGATGTATGTCTTTTAGGTCAAGAACAACTTCACCGGCGTAAGGAATGCCTAGTCGGAAGTCCTTTTTTGTTGTATCGGGAAAGTCAATTGAGATCGTCTCAATTTGATCCCACTGATTCGACATCTGTTTTTTCCACGTCGCTAATCGTGCCGCTTTAGCATAGTCATTGGCAATTATTTCGTTATATCGTGCAGCAAGGGGGACATAATATTGTTTCGAATAGTCATGAACCATGCGGCTCGTAACGTAGTGAGGTGCAATTTGAGCGATGCTGTTTTTAATTGTTTTTATCCACTCGTGCGGCATATTGTTTTGATCTCGATCATAGAACATTGGTATGATCTTATTCTCAAGTAACCCATACAATTCTAGCGAATCCAGTTCATTTTGGAAATCCTGATTTTTGTAGGTTCTTTTATCTGTTAATGCCCATCCTGCTCCCTCTTTATATCCTTCTAAATACCATCCGTCAAGAACACTACAATTTAGGACTCCATTTAAGGTTGCTTTTTCGCCACTTGTTCCCGAAGCTTCTAGCGGTCGCGTGGGAGTGTTTAACCATATATCGACCCCTTTAACCAGCCTTTTTGCAAGTTGGATATCGTAGTTTTCCATGAAAATTATTTTACCTATAAATTCAGGTTTTCTGCTGATCTCCACAATTTCTTTAATTAGGTCTTGTCCCGGTTTGTCGTTTGGATGTGCTTTTCCTGCAAATATGAACTGTACCGGTCGTTTAGGGTTATTTAACAATTTAGATAATCGATCCAAATCGTTGAATAGAAGGTTGGCTCGTTTGTAGGTTGCAAATCTTCGGGCAAATCCAATGGTTAACGCATTTTCATCAATGGTTTCGAGCACCTCTTTTATTCGCTTTGGATTGTCATTCCGTTTAATCCAGCTGTTTCGATATCGATTTTTAATGTATTCAATGAGCTTTGTTCGCAATACTTGACGATTATTCCATATCACATTATCGTCCACGTTGTGTATTTTATTCCAACATTCTGGATCGTTATTGTGTTTTATGAAATCTTCTCCAAAGGTTGTTTCATAGAGTTGTCGCCACTCTTTTGCTGTCCATGTAGGGTAGTGGACTCCATTGGTAACGTGCCCAATATGAATCTCTTCGGGGAAGTATCCTTTATATAGATTTTGGAACATATCGCGCGATACCTTCCCGTGAAGCATGCTAACGCCATTTATATCTTGGCATGTATTGGCAGCTAGTACACTCATTGAGAATCGTTCGTCATGTTTGTCTGGAGTCCATCGTCCTAGGTTCATGAATTTATCCCATGAAATTCGTAATCGTTCAGGAGTGTGGCGCATATACATTCGCATAAGTTCTTCCGAAAAAGCGTCGTGTCCTGCGGGGACAGGGGTATGCGTAGTGAATAAACTGGAGTGACGTACCACTTCTAAAGCCTCCTCAAAACTTAAATGGTTGAATTCAATTAAGTCGCTCATGCGCTCCAAGTTGGTAAATGCAGCGTGTCCTTCATTTAGGTGATATACTTCGCTCTCAATTCCTAATATTTTAAGTAATCGAATTCCACCGAGTCCAAGAACAATTTCTTGTCTTAATCGGTTTTCCCAATCTCCACCATAAAGTTGATATGTTATTGCCCGATCAATTTCATTGTTATCGGCACAATCTGAATCCAATAAGTATAAATCTATTCGTCCAACAGCAATCTTCCATACTCTCAATTTTATGGCTCTGGCAGGCATAAACACAGTAATAAGTAAGAGGTTGCCGTCTTTATCTTTAACAGGACTTACGGGAATATTGCTTAGGTTTTGATCTTCTAAAACAACAACTTGATCTCCATTGAGGGTGAGTTGTTGCGTAAAATAGCCTTTTTTATACAGGAGTCCAACGGCGGTTAAATTAACATGCGAATCACTGGCTTCTTTAAGGTAGTCCCCGGCCAGAATCCCCAAACCTCCTGAATATATGTTGATGTTGTCATTTAATCCATATTCCATACTAAAATAGGCAATCGATGGTGATATATTTTGTTCTTCTGCCATATATTTGTGGAACATATTCATAACATTTCTGTACATCTCCTTGAATTGCTGATCTTGTTCTAATTCAAGTAGTCGTTCTTGTGAGATGTTGTTCAGTAGTATAATGGGGTTTTTCTTTGAATTGTACCAAAGCTCCCTATCGATGTATTTATAGAGTTGGCTGGCTTCATAATTCCATGACCACCAAACATTTAGAGTTAGTTCAACCAAACCACTGAAGGTCTCAGGAATGTTTGTTAGAATTCTCATTTTTTTCCACGTAGGATCGTTTGATAAGGCTTTTATGCCCTCAAATGATTCGCATGGAAGAGTTTGTTCTGTTAATTTAAAGCGTTCGGTGTTTTTTGATAGTCCTTTGTTAAAAGCTTCACTATAATATTGTATGAAATTACTCCATGTAATATCTTGAGCTAATTTTTCAGCGTTATTACGGGCTTTTATGGTGTCGTTTTTTCCTAATACACTGAACTCAATAATTGTTTTTGCAATTTCGTTGGCTACTGTATTAGCATTATCTTCATTCCTTTCAATTACAATTGCTCCATCTATTATATTGGATACTTTGTCTTTTATCCATTGCCCAAAGCCGGCAAGTGATGTTGTAATAGTTGGAATTTTAAAGGCTAGCGATTCCAAAGGAGTATATCCCCATGGTTCATAATAGGATGCGAATGCGGTTATGTCTGTTCCAATGAGCAGGTCGTAGTATGATAAATTAAATAATCCATCGTCGGGATTTAGATAGTTTGGAACAAATATTAACGACACATCGCCTGCCACATTTAGACCTGTATCGTGCGTTTTTCGGATTACTTCGTCGTAATGAAAGTTGTGTATATTGTGCGTTATATATGGATTAGGAAGCACAACGTCACTTTTCTCGTTCAGTTTTTGGAGTAAGTCGGCTCGCACTCCATTTTGATTTGCTGGAACCAAAATTAGGGCAATAACTTTACGATTCAGTTGTTTGCTATCTCTAAGTTTAGCAATAGCTTCAATAAACAAATCAATGCCCTTATTTCTGAATTCGTAGCGTCCTGAGTTGGCAACAATTAATGTGTTTTTGTCATATGTTTGATTGGTAAGTGCCTCAGCGATTTCAAATATTTTAGCTCTAGCTTGCTCTCTTTTTTTATTAAATAAAGTTGCATCGGGCACAAAATCATTCTCAAAACCGTTGGGGGTTACTATGTCCACTTCTTTGTTTAGAAAATATTTACACTCTTTGGCCGTTACATCGCTTACGGTGGTAAAGGAGTCGGCTACTTTTGCAGCAATTTTTTCTAGGGAGTGCTTTGCTATTACGTTAAATTCATGCGCTTTAACATCACTTGAAACGGTCTCTAAGTTTTTATATAGGAGTTGATGGTTACTGGCTATACAACGCCCTACGATTGTCGCATGAGTCGTAAACATGGTACAGATAAACGAGGCGTGTTTTTCAAGATATAAAACCCCAGCTGCCGTCATCCACTCATGAAAATGAGCAATAACATTGAGTCGAGGGGAGAGATTAAATCGACAGAAACTTTCAATTAATTGCCCAGCAGCATAGCCAAATAGGGTGGGTTCTATAAAATCCCAGCCTCCCGAAATACTATCTAGTTCGTATGCATTCCATAATTCGGTGAAAATGGAGTCTTTCTGAGGTATTAAATTGGTATAATCGATTAGAATTGCAATTGGTTTGCTTGGTATTTGCCAATGTCCAATTCGAACTCTAAAACCATGACGTTGTGCATGGTTTACCCAGGTTGTATATAGACTTTTATCTTCTATAAATTCAGGATTTTCAGTTGTTTTTAAAAGATTATCAGGGCCAATAAAAATAATTTTGGCATTGGTCTCTTCGGCTAACGTTTTGGCCTTAGTACTAATTACAGTATGAATTCCACCAACTTTATTGCATACTTCCCAGCTGGTTTCGAATATAAATTCTGGTTTTTTATTCCCTAGACTCATTGTTTTAAGATTAAATCAGATTTCTATTAAAAATACAATAAAATCTGTCTCTATTTTGATTGAAAGAAACAGATTTTATTGCGTTATATTACTTACTTTATTTTGATGGTTTGGCTGTTTTTTCTTTATTTGAACCCTCTTTTGGTTTTACCTTTCTCTTTGAAACATCCTTCACCATATCAGTTTCGGTATTCTTCGATTTTGTTGCTGTTTTTTTCTTCGCTGTTTTTGGTTTTGTCGTTGAACCTACTAAATGTTTTAACTCTCTAATAATTTCGTCCTGACGGAGATTGATTTTTTTCATTCTCTGCAGCTCGTGTCGTACATCGAATGTATAACCTGTATAGAGCATAAAATCGTTTAATACATTTCGGAAATTGATATAGGCTTCGTATGGTGATCCAAATGGATTAAAATATTTGTGTACATCGCCATCAGAGAACCATTTTGTCGACATATAATAAAAGTGGTCGCTGGTTTGTAAATATCGATATGTTTTTTTTATTTCCGGATCGGGATGCAGATCAATAAACTCCTGCATCTCATATAATTTATTAAATGCATCTTGTTGCAATTCATTCCCAAGCCATGCTGTTGTATCTCTCTCCTCATCAGCCCACGATGTAGGATGTTGGACATTTATGGGTGATATAGGGTGAAGTGTGTTAATAGCTTCGGCGGGGGTTACAAATTCTAAGTTGTTGTGTTTTAGAATTTCACCAGGCAAATGTTTTAGAAATTCAAATATTCCGGTTTCGGCAGGTTGATGTTCACCAAAGGTTTCGTAATCCATAAAAAGATTAACAATTTCCTCTTTGGGATTTATATGACGCAGCCAAAACACATATTTTTCAGCAGTTAATGGCCATTGATCCCATTGCCGATCCGAAAATCGGAAAGCAATATCGTCGCTTAATTTATAGTTGCGTAATAATACTTTTTGTTTTGGACTTATTGGATTTACATACACAAAGTTAGGACTACGCCATCCTAAAATATGTTTTGCTCCTTCTGCCAAAACTCCTTTGTAGCCTAATTCGAAAACATCGGCACCAATTTCATTGGAATAGACCAGTTCTGTATTCCTAAATGTTACGGTTTTATATCCGAATAACTCTTTTATTTTTGCGCTGTGTTGCTTAATTTGTTCTTGGAACTCTTTTTTGTTTTTTAATGAAACCAGTGAATGGGTATCAGTTTCGGCTAAAAACTCAACTTGTTTTGTTGCCGCTAGTTTTTGAAATGAAATCAAAACATCGGGTGCGTATTGTTGCATTTGATCGATGAACGTTCCAGAGAGTGAAAATGACACCTTGAATTTCCCTTTATATTTATTTAAAAGTTCCAAAAGTAGTTCATTTGTAGGAAGGTAGCATTTTTCTGCAATACGACGCATATGTGTACGATTTGCATAATCATCAAAATAATTATGATTCTGTCCTATATCAAAAAATCGGTATGTTCTTAAACGATAGGGCTGATGCACTTGAAAGTAGAGACATATTTTTTTCATCGCTATATTTTTTAGTTATTGACTTGGATAATGTTTTATTTTTTTGTTCTTAGAATGGCTTCTTCGTACACTTTAATTACCTTGGCGGCAGAGTTATCCCATTTTAAATTGTCGACTTCGTCTTTCCCCAATATTTTAAACATTTTTGAAAGTGACTTATATTGTAATAGACCATATATGGCGTCTGCCATTGCATCTGTATCCCAATAATCGACTTTTACGGCATGTTTAAGAACCTCCGATACGCCCGATTGTTTGCTAATAATAACTGGCACGTTGCTTCGCATTGCTT
>JAQVXQ010000192.1 GCA_028709085.1 Salinivirgaceae bacterium
AAAATTTCTCGTTTCTCGATTGAAATCAAACGTAAACATTCAGATTATAGTTTTGATTAATAAGATAAGACAGCGTGGCGCGAAACATAGTTAACTCTATCTTCTGACCTTGGAAAAAATCGTTGCCGTACTCTCTGGCTACTGTTCGATAACTTCGAAACAGATCATTACCATAGTTTAACCCTGCTGTATCGGCTCCATGTTGGGCATATATATATCCGATCTCGGCCGATAAACGTCGATGTTTGTATCGAAGAAAAGTAACAATTTCACCAAAATTTGAGCCCAAAGGATGGGCCAATGGCTGATTAAAATGCGCATAATTGGTTACAATATTGTTGTGCGAATACATAAAAGGCCGAACCAAATTCATTTCGGTCTGAAAATCGAGATTTGGAATGGTAAACAAATCAAAGGTTTTTAAACCTGCCTGAACACCCCATTTATTTGCCCACCAGCCATTTCGGGCTTTTAATTCACTCAATTTAAACTCGTCGAAAATTAGTTGTCCGTAAAGTGCGGTGTTTTTAAAGAGCGTTATTTTCCCACTTGCTCCAACCAGAACATTATCGGGCGAGCCCACTGCCCATTCAACCGGACGCAAATAAATTATTGGATTAGCGTAATGTAAATCAAATCCTCGATAGCCCAGCGTATCGCAATCTTGCCAGATAACAGCTTCAAACAGGCTCAGGTTCAACCATTTAGTCACATTCCAACTAAGATATTGAAATGCGCCCCACTTTTTGGCATTGGCTGCAACATCGGGCATTCGATCACGCAGATGTTGGAATTGTGTCCAGAGATTCACGTACTTGATATGCCAAATATCGGTTGTGATTTTCACGTATGGATAACTAAAGGCATTGTCGGAAAGCAATAAAGAACGATATCCATCGCCTAGGAAATGTTTCCCTGTTCCAGCTTGGATGTTAAAATAATTGGATGGGGTGAACGAAATATAAGCCTCTGAAAAATAGTAGTCATATCCATGAGCTTCGTCTTTATAATTCTTGGCAATGCCTTGGCCGGGAACCACTCTTTGGGTAAGTTGGAGTATTCGACTATGTCTAAAATCATTATAAACGGCTTGATTTTCAGTGAACAACGTCCCAAAAGCAAATTTTTTTCCAATGGATCCTTCTATAATAAAACCTCTGGTATTAATCCAACTAGCGTTGTCAAAATCGTTATCGCGCCCATATTGTAAATGAATCAATGGGTTTATGGTAAAATGAAACTCTTTCTGTTTAAAATCGATTAAATTTTTATTAAATACAATATTAAAGAGTTTACTGTTCGATTCATTCCAATAGAGACTGTCAAGCGATACAATAGTGTCAACCTGATGCTTTAAAAAGGGTTTAACGGCCGTATGGAATCGATTTTTGGGTTGATACAGATACCGATCGAAATGTTGAAACGACTGATTGAGTGGCAAATTAAGAGCCTCCTGCCCAATTGCTGGAAGGGTAAAACCAATAAGAAAAGTAAGGGCTACAATAAATTTACGGTTTATCATCGGTTTTATTTTGCAGATGTTTTCCTCGATAGTGATTTATAATATTTGGGATTATAACAATAATCAGGGCTACCAAAAGTATTAAAATAGCATTGGTCTTTGCCCGAAACTCTTGAAAATAGAGCGATAGTAGGATAAGCAAAATGGATGCGCCGCTCAAAATTAATGCAGCTTGAGTATGAGAAAGTCCAAAATCGATCAATAAATGATGGACATGTCGTTTATCGGCCTTGAAAGGAGACTTGCCCCGAAATATCCGAATTACAAATACTTTTGCCATATCAGCCAACGGCAATGCTAGAAAACCAACCGCCACCACCGGTGATAATTTTAATTTATATAATCCGACATAGGATTCGTTTATTTCAATGAACATTACGGCTACAAAAGCTAATATATAGCCCAGCATGAGTGACCCAGTGTCGCCCATAAAAATTTTTGCCGGAGTAACATTAAAACGCAAAAATGCAATCAAAGAGCCGAGTAATGCGGCAATTAAAATTACAATTTGAACACTGAGTATGCCTCCCTCAAGGATAAACCAAATACCAAACGATAGTGCTGATATTAAAGAGAGAAGTGCACACAATCCATTGATTCCATCAATCAAATTAACGGCATTAATAATCGTAATAAATACAAAAATAGTAAAACCAACGCTCACCCAATAATTTATTTCCCCAATTCCAAAAATACCTTGAAAGCTGGTAATGCGAACCTCACCAAGAATAACTAAAACCGAAACAGCCAAAAGCAACCCAATTGCTTTAGTACTTGCAGCTAATGCCACCACATCGTCTTTCATTCCAAGAAAAAAGACGAGCAACATGGCAAATAGAAAATATTGCAAACTTGGAAATACCGCAAAATCGGAAAACAAGGTGAAGGATAGCATTGAGCCCATAAAGATACCCAATCCTCCCAATGTGGGAATTAGTGTAGTATGAGATGTTCTTTCATTGGGTTTAGCAACCAAACCCTTCATACTTGCAAGCCGAATAATGACCGGAATAACAAGATAAGTGATGATAAAAGCCGTGAAAAAAGCTGAAATAGTGATTATATAGTTTGGCATACAACAAGTTTGATACAAATTTAGTACTCTTTTTTGTAATGTGCAATATTCTTATGTCGATAACAAAGGTCTTGGTCAAAGAACAACAAAACCTCTATAAGAGTTTACCCTAGGAGAGTAAATTGAACATAAATAGTTGACAAACTTCTTAATCATTTAGGTAGTCAGGACGTTGCGGTAATCCTTTTAAGATAGAAAACGCCAGATTGCTTTTTGGAAAAACAATAACCCATGCGGTTAGGAATATGATTTTTAAATCGGTCCACAGCGAAGCATTCTTTTGATACCAGATCTCAAGATCGCCTTTGTAGGGTGCAATTTTAGATTCATAGAACGAAATAACATCCTCTTTGGCATCCGCCATTAGTCCCTCTTCGTCGCGGAAAACAATGGACCCTATTCCAGTAATTCCTGGCTTTGCATTATAAATCACTTCCTGAATATGTTTTGGGAAACGATAAAAGTCGGGCTCCATTTGCGGACGAGGACCAACAATAGACATATTGCCCAAAAGCACATTAAAAATCTGCGGAAGTTCATTAATTTTTGTTTTCCGTAAAAACTTGCCAAAAGGAAAAACTCGGGGATCATTTCGAACAGTTATGCTTCCTGTGGTCATATTTGGACTGTTTTTCAACATGGTGGCAAACTTCAAAATTTGAAACCGTTTGTTTTTATAACCAACCCTTTTTTGCTTATAAAATATGTAATGTTCGCCAGTGAACAGTAAAATTATTAATACCGGAATTAGGAGTGGCGATAACAAAATTAAGGCAATTAATGATAATAGAATATCGAACAATCGTTTTAAGAATAGATACATGGTTTTATCGGTTTGTAATTTAATTAGTGATTTATAATCAACTTGTTGAACCCCCAATCGTAGTTGTTTTATTACATTTTTGAATCGAGTCCTTTTCCGGTTTCTATGTGATCGAAATTTGGAAGATAACTCTTTAATACGCTCACTACTTGCGTTTTATCGCTTTGTTTGGTTTTAAAAAGGGTTCTTAATTGTTCTATAATCACGTTTATTTCATGAATCGGTCTTTTTGTTGAATTTTTAACCACTCCCAGACTTTTGAACGTATGAAGATCTAACGTCTCCACTTGAGTAAAAAACTCTTCAAACGCTTTTTCACCCGATGTATCGGATTCAAAGAAAAAAATCGGATAGTGGGTCGATTTCTCATTCAGCAACAGTGCTTTTTGACGTGCTTCGTCCTCCGTAGCGCAAATGTCGGGCTGGTACCCGAGCTCTTCAATAAGGTTTAGTGCTATTTGATCAAATGGAATCATATCAACCTCCGGATCGAGTTTTGGAAAGAAAATATCGCCTGACTGTCCGAGAATGGATGCTGCCAAACAGATCTCCCCCGACTCTTGTGGAGAAACAAAAAACCGACGAATTCCACGCGGACACGACCATGGTTGTTTCTTTGCTACCCGATCGAGAAATCCCAGTGGCAAACTGCCATTCGAGAACGCTACATTGGCAAAACGTGCTGTCGTAATGGGCATTTTATCGGAGTATGCCATTATAAGCTCCTCCATCAACTTTTTACTCGCGCCCATAATGTTTACAGGGTTGGCCGCTTTATCGGTTGAAACACAAAAGAAGTGTTCAATGGGCGTTTCCGACAACATCTCAATGAGTTTCTGTGCTCTCAAAACATTATTTTCGACCATAGCCTCGATGGAAAAAACATCTTTTTCGCTTCGAACGTGTTTGTGTGCGGCAAAATTAGCCACAACATGAAATGGAGCGTGATGATGGAATAGCTTCTCAAAAACAGGATCGGAAAAATTCACCGGATAGGTTATAAACTCGGCAGGAATATGGTATTTGTTGCTACTTCGGAGATCTCGAACCAATTCGGTTAACCCATTCTCGTTAATATCAACCACCACAAGTTTTGCAATTTTGAATTTCAATACCGCCTTAATATACCAAGAACCAATGGTTCCAGCGCCACCAATAACCATAACCGATTTTCCGGTGAGCGCATTGGAGAGTTCTGAATTGTATTTCTCCAGATCACTTTTCAGCAAACTATTGGGTCTGTTGGTTACGTATTTTTTTATAAATAAATCTAAATCAATGTTTTTCATTTCGGTTTTGATTATTTAACTTTATGCTTATTCGTTTTCATACCTATAAAAAAAACAGATGAATCACGATTCTTAATTTCACTATTTGAGTCTACTCCGAAAATTCTGCTATTTTGGGCTAAAGCCCATTAAGTTGCTGATAATCAACAACCACGGACTAAAGCCCGTGGTTATTCAAAATAACTGATTCCCTAGGATTTAGCCCAAAAATTATCCATTGAGGTGTATTTTCGATGTAAACTCAATTTTAGAACTATACTATATGTTTTTACGATAACCAGGTATAATAACACTACTTGGAATATTCACAACTCGATCGGCAAGCCATTCGGAGTTTTCAAGATTGCCACATTCGCAATCAGCAAACATGGGCAGGCGATTCATGAGTTCCCATATTGGGCGTGTCATAACATTATTCTTATTTGTAAATTGCAGAAAATCATCGCGTTGCACTCTATCCTTCATAATCAACACATTAAGCCAATAATTTGATTTCGAATCCACTGGCTCTGTGAAAAACTGAAGATCTGTGGTTTTGAAAAACGATTCATACATCGTAGCCAATGCTCTTTTCTTCTCAATAAAAAAGGAAATTTGTTCCATTTGAGCACATCCTAAAGCGGCATTTACGTTGGTTAATCGGTAATTATGTCCTATTTCGTCGTGAACAAATTCCCATTGATGGGGCACTTTTGCTTGCGTTGTGAGATGTTTGGCTCGCTTTGCCAATGCTTCATCGTTGGTAAGGATCATACCTCCGCCTC
>JAQVXQ010000037.1 GCA_028709085.1 Salinivirgaceae bacterium
AGTCAATGCGCCTGTTGTAATATTGTGATTTAGAGCTTCGGTAATATTAGATTCGTGCATTGGATAATCGAATTTATCACCACCGCGTCGATCTTCCTTTATATTAAAGAAATCGGCAACCACCTTATTTCGTGTGCTAAACCTATGGTATAAACGGGTTCCAATGGTGGTGTTTTTAAGAAGTGCAATTTCTGAAAAACCATCATCGTTGGCATCGAAAGGCTCTCTATCACGATAAAAGCCATAAAGTGCCATTCCGGTTTTACTGTCGGCCGATACCAACGAAGTGTTAAAATTAACGGAGTAATCGAGTGCCGGATCGCCCGAATTGGTTAATCCTACACCAGTAATACCAGTATTTACACCAAATTCATAGGAATTGTTGATGGGATCTTTCAAAATGAGATTTATGGTGCCCGCAATGGCGTTGCTTCCATACAATGCGGAACCGCCACCACGCACAACTTCAACACGTTCGATCATGCTTGAAGGAATCAACTCTAAACCATAAACACCTGCCAAACCACTAAATATGGGGCGACTGTTAATTAAGATTTGAGAGTAGGGTCCTTCCATTCCATTCATTCGAACTTGATTGAAACCGCAATTTTGGCAGTTATTTTCCATTCGTAAACCCGGACTAAAATTCAATCCCTCGCTTAACGTAACCGATTGAGTTGCAGCAAAGAGTTTTGGGGTTATGGTGTTAACAATAGTGGAGGATTCTCGCCGATTTGTGGCGTTTCTGTCGCCAGTAATTACGACCTCTTCGAGCCCAAGAACATCGAATAACAATTCAAAATTCAACTCTTTAGTTTCGCCCCTTTTGATTGTAACTTCTTTCTCTTGTGGTTTATAACCCAACGACTGAGTAACAATTACGTGGGTGCCTTCCGGCAAATTAATTAATTGATAATGACCCGATTCGTCGGTTGTAATTCCAATGGTTGTGCCTTTAACACTAATTAGAGCAAAAGGAATGTGCTCACTACCACAAACGACGTGTCCAACAATATTTGCATCCGTTTTTGGTTTTTGCGCCACTGTAATTTGGGTAAATAGCAATAAAAATATTGTTGGGATAATATGTATTATCTTCATAAAATTACATTCTATTAATAATTGAAAAATAAATTTATTTGTCGGTATTTAGCTTCTTTATCAGCCTATTACACCGAAGAACAAAAAATCAATTTTATTCTAAAATAAGGATTATAAAAACAGATATTATTGAATTGGGGGGGCTCTTCCTTTATGAAGAGTTAAGCAACCTAAAGTGTGCTTAGTTGGGGGAGAGAATAAAAACTTTGTTTTTTCAACAAATGCAATCAATACAAGAATTAAGAAAACAACGGTAAAAAGCAGTTCTAAATTTTGGAAAAACAATAATTCTGCCTTTGTGTGCTGGTGGGATTTGTAAGGCTCGGAATCGCTTGACGTGTCGTAAGGGTGAGCGTGCTCAATGATTCTGCCATCGTTTAATTTATGGACGTGTAAAAATACTGCCTTGTTGGCAATAAATACTCCCATTACCCCAATCATTAATAGGGTAACAAGTTTTAATGTTGTATTTTTAAGTGTCCATTTCATGAGGTAGCAAAAGTAGATAATTTTTAGACTAATCACAATGATTATTTATTTGTTTTAAAACACCTACACTGCGGATATTTGCAACTCTTATGCCAACAATTTGATACTTTTTTGTGAACAATTAACAATACGATATTTAGTGCGGCATTACACGAAGACATTAAACATCTATATATGAACCGTTTCTGTGTCTCAGAACATCAGTTTTACTGCATCTTAGAAGAGTTTTGTTGCTGATATTGAATCGGAAAATCGTTATTTTTTATTTAATTGATAGAAAAACCCGCGCTCTTGCTGCACTGACTCAATTTTTGCATCCGCTTCTAAAACATCCAAATATTTATTGATTTCATTGACATGCAATCCTAATATTTTCGCTAAATCGTCGAGTGTGCAGGGTCGTCGTGCTATAGTTTCGAGAATCGTTGATTCAATATCGCTCCGAAATGATTGGATATTCTTTCGCTCTTGAGACGAACTAATGATCTCAACATTATCGAGTTTCCAGAAATCGGATATTCGTTGTAACTCCTCCCGAGTTGCTCCCCTTAAATTGGAAATTGTTCCGGGACGATCTAAGGTGTTTAACTGAATGGAATCGGGTTTAATTTTCAGAATAACTTTTTTAAGTTCGGACAACTCATCGTCAGCGTCGTTAAAATCAGGCAAAATGAATATTTCGAGCCATATTTTCCCCTTAAATTCAGATCTGAAATCAATTAAACCCTGAATATATTGGTCCGTGGTTAAATTGGTAGCCGGTCGATTAATTTTCATAAAAACCTCATTGGTTGCAGCGTCAAGAGATGGCAGAACTACATCGGCATTTAGCAGTGCTTCGCGCACTTTTTTGTCATAAAAAAGAGTTCCGTTGGTTAGAACCGCAACGGGTATATTTGGTTTAATCTGCTTTATAAATTGGAGCATTTCCCCAATTCGGGAATTTAAAGTAGGTTCTCCTGAACCCGAAAAGGTAATATAGTCCGGGTCTGGGTTGTTATTAAAATAATGAATGAGCTCTTCTTTTACTTTATCAAATTTAATATACTCTTTTCGATCCAGAGTCAATTTTGTGGTTTTCCCCACTTCACAGTACACACAGTCGAGCGTACAAACTTTTTTGGGAACCAAATCTACGCCTAGCGACATTCCCAATCGACGCGATGGAACTGGTCCAAACAAATATTTATACATATTAAATCTCCTTATATTTAATTCAACTTTTATCTCAAAATCAGCACCGTTTGATGATAAAAACAATAAGTCCATGGGCTTTTATTGCCAATCTCAAACTGAATCATCTTCTTTGACCCCGACCCTAAAGGGAGCAGAATGCATTGATTTTCAGTTTATTGCATCAAACAAAGACTCAAAATAAATTGCCGCAAAAATGCAGTATAAAACTACTATTCTTGCGATACTAAATGTCAGCTATATTTCTCAAGTGTTTTCATGGCTTCCTCGTACCCCTTCTCAATTAACGCTTTTACCTGTTTTGGATTAGAACTATTAAATGACGACAAGTCAGGTTCAATCAACAATTCCGCATTTTGTGTCTGATATTTAGTCGATTGATTCATCAAAAAATGAAAACTATTCAACATCACATCAATAATATCTTTCGGTTTTTTATAGGAATTCTTCGCATTCAAATCAACTCCAATAATATATTCAGCACCCATTTTTCGGATTGTATTGATGGGTACATTTTCAACAATCCCGCCATCGACAAGCAGTGTTTTGCCTTGTTTTACGGGAATAAAAAGACCTGGAATACACGTACTTGCCATAACCGCATCGGCAACAGAGCCTTTATCTAATACCACTTTCGTGCCATTAGAGATGTCGGTCGCGATCATTGCCAAAGGAATGGTTGAATCTTCAATCTTTTTATCCCCAATTTGATCAATGATTAATTCGCCCAAATTTCGATTCGAAAGCAAACCGTACCTCGTTAAGGAAATGCTTGATATATCCAGCCATTTTAAAGTCAATGCTTGCTCCTGAATTTCCTGCCAAGTTTTTCCAAATGCAAAAAGTGCTGCAACCAGAGCGCCTATGCTCGTTCCCGAAAGATATTGCACTTCAATATCAAATTCCTCGATAGCTCTCAAAACACCGATATGAGCTGCTCCCAATACAGCTCCGCCTCCAAGGGCTAAACCTACTTTTTTTGTCTTCTCCATTTTCACTTTTCACTATTTTAGGATAATCTCATCCGAAAAAATCATGGATTCATAGTTAGAACCGGCATGATGCCACTCCGGCAATTTACCATAATAATGGGCTATAACTTTAACATATCGGACTTTAAGATTCGTAAATTTGGTTTCATATATGTGTTTTAAACTTCCTTCCGCTTCGGGAGGAATTGTATTATCAATGATTTTTATTAATTTATAACTATCTGAAATACTATCTTTAACATAAATCTCTATCTTTTTAGGAAAAATCACCCACGATCGAGTATTTTGGTAAAAGCCCATGGAGAAATAGTTAATGGATTGCGAACGTTCTAAGTCAATCTCAATATCAATATTTTGCCCTGCATATCCTTGCCATTTTCCACTTAGTAACGCATCAGCCGTTCCTTGTTTTCCATCAAGAAGTGCGTATGTTCCGCCACCATCGTAGCTGGGGTGATACTTCGAATACTTGGCATTTAACGTATGAAGTTTCCCAATTGCTTTATGGTAAATGAGGTTGCATTCGTTTATTTCGAACGCTTTGTCCTTATTGATTACGCGCGCCTTTATAGACACATCTGAATTGCAAAATATGGGTTCAACATATTTTATAAACGAACTTTCAACTGCGTCTTTTTCCGTTGAATAATAAACGGGCAAATCGCCAAAAAGTGACTTCATGGCAATTTCTCTTCCTTTTTCTGATATCGTTATCGAAGGTGAAATAACGCAATATCCTTCTAGGTTAGCCAAACTTTCAATGAACTCATCAAACTTCTGAATGTTCTTTTCTAACCAATGCTCGCGATTTTCTTGATTCCAAAGAACAATATATTCTGTTTTTAGAAGCGTTGCCTTTTCAATTAGATCTTGAATACCCTTTTTGATTTCCGAAGTAGTAACCTCCTCTTCGTTTTTCATGAAATGAGACAAATTGATTCTGAAAATATTCTTATGCAACGTAAACTGAACCTGCCGGATGGCAAACTTCAAATAATCGATGGTGATTCTGTTTTGCTTAATTTTTGGAATTACAGATTCAATTCGATTATTTATTTCGTCTAATTGAAGTAACAACTGCAGATTATCTTGCTTCTTTCCCTTTTTAACATATTCTAAATGGATGGGGAATATGGGCTCGAAGAATCGACTGTTCTTCAAAACATCTCTTACTCCCGATTGATGTAAATTAGAAAACGCAATTATATCGGCAATTATAGAATCGCTTTCCAATCCATAAAAAATAGCGTCAAAAGCTTGATTAAAAGCGTTATATCTAATTTTCCTAGCATTATTTGACTCCTCAATAGAGCTTTTATAATCGGGTGTATTCCAACTGTTTTCTGCTCCCCAAATTAAGCCGTGCCAATTATTATGAAAAAAGTTCAACCCGTCATCGTCCCATGTTGTGTTAAATACTCCAGTTGCCTTGTACTTATGTCCATCGCGAATTAAATTATAAATATTCACCTGCGTTTCCTTAAAATTGGGGAATATATTACTCCAACAATTCACGCCAGGCGCCACCCAGAAATTTGCCCCTGATTTATAGAAAGGCATTATTGTGCTTTCAAAATTATCGGCGGCATGATATCCCCACGCAATAACGGTGATATCCTTTGGTAATTGGTTTATTATTAGTGGATAATCGGTAATAATGTCGCCCCACATTAAAACCTTTTTATCATATTGCTTTAAAATGGTGTTCAACTTATTAATATGGAATAGATATACGCCATCGATTCCCAAACGATCGACCATGGATTTCGATTTCCCTTCTCCCAAGCCAAAGGTTTCGTCGCAATTAATGTTGAAATAGTCGCCACTAAACGTTGGGACAATCTCTTGATATACATCGCTAAGAAATTCATACGATTCGTCGAGTGCCGGTGAAATTATATGATCTGTTTCCGCTAAATGCTGGTAATTTGGATGCGCCAAAGTCTTCTCCATGTGCCCGAAAGATTGGTAGCTTCCGACCAAATTCACATGATATTTTTCAGCAAACGCACTCAATTCCTCTATTTCCGCCTTTGAGATTCCATCTTTTGGCGCAATTCCAGGATGTTTATCCAATTTAAAAACATGCTCAATGTATAATGAAAAATAATTCAACTTATAGGAAGCCATTTTCTCGATTTGTAGTTTCAACATTCCCATGGTAGGTATCGGTCCGCGGCTAATATCGTCCTGCCAAGCGCGCACAGGCATATCGGGATAGTCGTAAATAACCATACAAGGAATATTATTCCCCACTCTATTGGCAATTAATAATTGTTTTAAAGTCTGAATACCATAAAACACCCCGGCATCGGATTGCGAAATAATCTGAATCGTTTGTGGAGTAATGTTAATAACGTATCCTTCTGTGCCGATATTAAAATCCGAATCCAAGCTATTTGACTTCAAAATCGCTTTGTATTTATCGGGTGTGGGAACTTTAATAAATTCAATCTGCTTACTTCTTGCTTTTTTCACCCAATTTAGGGTAACACCAAGCTCTTGTTTAACAGATGTTAAGAGCTGATTCACATAAAATGAATCCAAACTGGAAGCTACAATTTTCGTATTTTCATCAATTGTGAAATTCGAATTTCCATAAATCACCTTTTGTGGAAACGGAATAAGATTTACCTGGGCATATGAGTTCATGGAAATCAAAACACCCATAAGCATACACAAAATCTGTTTCTTTCTCATTATTACATTTTTAAAACTTTCTCAGTTAACACAATGATTCTATTTTGGTGAGCAAAAACTCATGTCAATATCCCGCCATATTTGCCACATGCTATATCCATTTTCAAATGTACCGTTTTTGTCTCAAAGATTTTTAATTGTTTTTTTTAAATCTATTTAAAAGATATTGTTTTTATAAAAAGATTGCAAAACTTTAATGGTTATCTGTTTTTGCACCCAAATCAAAACTGACTTTTCTCTTTTCTCTAGTTTTACAAGAAATCAGGAAAATCAAAACGCCCATTAAGAACGGAGTGAAATAATTGATTATTAAGACATTGTTTCAATTTTGGTGTGAAAATGAATAGGCGTTAGGCTACTTTTAAGCAAACAATTTATCATTTAAACATTTATAATTATGGAAAAAACGAATGTTTTAATCATTGGCGGAGGAGCATCCGGTCTTCAAGCTGCAATAACAGCAAAATCAAACTATCCTGAAAAATCGGTAGTCGTAGTTAGACAAGAGGAAAAAGTGTTGGTTCCTTGCGGAATTCCATACATATTTGGGTCACTGCATTCAAGCGACAAAAACATTTTACCTGACAAAATGTTAACCGATGTTGGAGTTGAAATAAAGATTGCGGAAGTAACCGATGTTGATATCGAAAACAAAACATGCAATTTGTCGAATGGTCAAAAAATTTACTTCGAAAAGTTAGTCTTTGCAACTGGTTCAATTCCCACAGTACCCAAATGGCTTAAGGGTGGAAGTTTAGAGAACGTATTTATTATTCCCAAAAACAAGATTTATCTCGATGAGATGCAGGCTAAATTGAAACCTTTAAAAAAGGTTGTTACCATTGGAGCCGGATTTATTGGAGTTGAGATGTCGGACGAGATGAACAAAGCCGGATGGGACGTTACGCTGGTTGAAGTTGAGCCATCGATTCTTAACAAAGCGTTTGACAAGGAATTTGGCGACAAAGCCGAAGAGTTACTAAAATCGCGTGGCGTAAAAGTAATTACAAACAACGGAGTTAAAGAGATTGTTGGTAAGGACGGAAAAGTTTCAAAAGTAGTTTTATCTTCTGGTCAAGAGCTTGAAGCCGATGCAGTTATCCTCTCCGTAGGATATGTTCCCAATACTAAGTTGGCTGAAAAATCGGGTATTGAGCTAAATAAATACGGGTTTATCAAAACATGCGAATATATGCGTGTTGAGAACTGCTCAAAAGATATTTTTGCCGTTGGCGATTGTGCCGAAAAAAGAGATTTTCTTACCCGAAAACTGAACGGTACCATGCTTGCATCAACAGCATGCGCCGAAGCTAGAGTTGCCGGTATGAGTTTATACGAATTAAGTCCCTGTAAATCGTTTAGCGGTACAATTGCAATTTACGACACTGCCATTGGCGACACTGCTCTAGGCACAGCTGGTGTTATCGAGTCCAAAGCTACAGAAGAGAGCTTTAGCGTTGTGGTTGGAAGCTTTACCGGAATGGACAAGCACCCCGGAGCACTAGAAGGAATGCATCCACAAACCGTTAAATTGATTGTGGCTGCCGATTGTGGTATGATTATAGGTGGCGAGGTTTATGGTGGTTCCAGCGTGGGAGAATTAACAAACACCATCGGGTTCCTAATTCAAAGTCACACAAACATTAAAACGTTGCTTACTGCACAAATTGGTACTCATCCATTACTTACCGGATCACCAGCCGCTTACCCATTAATTAAAGCAGCTGAAATTGTGGCAAAAAAATTAAAACGTTAATTTAATTGACCAACAAAACGGTTACTCGTTAGAAAACTCAAATCAACACGGGTAATTAACAACAAAACAAATTAAGCGGGCTAGTACCGCTTAATTTGTTTTCCAGCATGACTAAAGTCGAGTAGGCAATATACGAACATAGTCGTTTTCAAAATTTGCGATTGCAATATTCTTAATCCGTTTTGCCGTTTAAAGCTCTAAGGATTTGGGATATAAAATATTGTTTTCCAGATGAATGTGCGTGTGTAAATCGTCCTCGAATTGCTCCAAGAGGTTCAAGGTTACTTTGTAAGTGTTGCAAGCATCGTCGGGAATGGCATAGTTGTTTGTGAGTTCATTAATGGTATCCATTGCACCCCCCACAAACTCGTGTTCGTCGCTCATACGATCAATTTCAGAGGCTATTATTTTTTTCGCCTCTGTTGAACCTGTGCTCAATACCTCTTTAATTGCGGGAAAAAGAGCCTCCTCTTCTTTTTGAAGATGTTGCAGTAAATCGGCATTAATTTTCGCGAACAAATCTTCTACAATGATGAGCTCCGGATGATTATCGCTGTGTACCGATGCTATTTTTTGGGTGTAAAAAACAAGCTGTGGCAAAGTTTTAATCACATATTTATGATGAACATTGACGATATAGTCGGCTAAAAAACCAACGTCCCATTCTTTGAAGTTTTGCATTGGATAATTGGGGGTTTGTTTTAAAGCGTGGATCTCGTTTACCACTTCCGAAACATTTAGGGATTTCTCGGCACATGCCTCTTGTAAGGATTTCTTGCCCCCACAGCAAAAATCGATTCCCTTTTCTTTGAATATTGAAGCTGTTCTGAAGTCTTCCGTCACGATATCTGCCAAAGATTGATGACCATATTTTTCTTGTTCCATAATCATATACATTAAGAGTTTAAGATGCAAAGGTATTCTATTTTACATTAAAAGACAAACAAGTCCTTTATTTTTATCGTTGTTGGAATGAGAATTACTAATAATGAATATCAGATTCTTTACTCCTTTGCGTTAAGTTTCTCAAAGAGTTGGAAACAACACGTCAGATTCTTAAAGCCTCCAGTAAGATTTCCTGTTTTGTAGTATCCGTTACGACCGTTTCATTAACTAAGTTTTACATTTCTAACGATTTTGTCGAACAAACGTTTCAGAGCATTAACAAAGAGCCTTAAATGATCTTCTCAACATTAGTTGTAAAGAATTAACATTCACGTAAACTTGACATAAACAACAAAGCCCGATTCAAATAAATCGGGCTTTGTTGTTTTTAAACTTTGCTGTTTCAGAAAACCCTGGAAAGTAAAAGCTCAAGTTTCTGCTATTTAAGAACTGACTTGTTCATATCAAAAGCCAATTCAATATATATATTGTTATTGAACTCAAATTCACCCAATATTTCCCAACCCAATTTCTGAGTATGTGCCTTTGTTGATATTGCATTTATTTTATTAATAAAGGTAACTGAGATTGGATATTTCTCAACAAATTCGAGTCGCATCTCCTCAAAAATCAAGTTTAACAAACCATTTCCCCGATAATTTTTGTCGATACAAACAGGACCATATTGAAAACTATTCTCAGTGGTGATTTTGTGCTCCTTAAACGACAATTTTGGAAAACGAGAGACCATGAAATTGAAAATTTCCCATTGCTCAAAATAGGTCCAGCTTCCAGCAAAAGCATAAGCAACAATTATATTGCTCTCATTTTCAGCTACAAACATTCCATTTTGGGTAATGATTTCTTTAATTTGAGGAGTCGTAAATGGCGTGGTTACAAAACCGTTTTTCCGTTCCGTTTCAGTTAATTTACTATATAAGTTCTTCACTTGTAGGGCTAAAACTCCTTCAATATCTTTTTGGTTTCCGAGTCGTGTTTTTATCATTCGTTGGTTCAATTACAAGTGAATAACAATTAGCAATAAACCTTTCTGGTGAGCCCTGCCCTGTTTTGGGTAAACAATAATGCAAAAAAAAGCAAATTATCGCAGAGCACTTTTACTTCATCTTTTTCTCTTTAGAATACCACAGAGAAACACCAAATAGAAGTCCTCCCAAAAATGCTCCAACCAACATTCCCAAAGCTGCTGGCGAGTAGAGCCTACTCAAACTAAAATCGGAATCAATAATCATAAGCATTAAAGAACTCAATAAAGAAAACAACACGCCAAACAGAAAAGTGTATAAAAGGATGAACTTAATCTTCCCTAACTGTCTGATTTTCAACCAATACTTTCCCATAATACAGTAATTTTTATAACGTTAAACTTCCATGTAAATATTATCTGATGAATCAATTTTTACTTTCTTGCCTTTAATTCCATTGGCAAAATACAATTATAAATGAATTTATTCACGGGTGTTTCCACGCCATATTTTGCGCCAAGTTGGACAACCGTGCCATTTTGATACTCAATTTCGGATGGTTTTCCCTCCCAAACGTCTCGCGTTAACGACGAAGTTGAATCATACGGATAGGTGTCGATGAATGAAATTGTCTTATCCAAAAAACCTTCCTCCAATTGGATTCCCACTTTTTGTGATACTTGATATACTTCATTCAACAGGTCAATCATCATTTGTCGGGTCTCCTTTAAGGTTCGCATTTCTCCGTACGTTGTCTTGGAAACGGCTAACAGTCCGCTTACGCAGATGGAAATAAACTTTTTCCACAATTCCGTTTGAATGTTCTCGGCAATGGTTGCGTTAATTTGCGCCGTATCGAAAAGAGCTTTAATTTTTAAAACTCGCTCTGTTTTTGCATTATTTAACGCACCAAACAGAATGGTTGGCGTAACACCAAGATGGTTTATAACGCCGGGGGATTCAATTTTACTAATAATCCGACACAATCCGCCAATAATGTTTTTCTCGTCAATCTGTTCTTTCAATTCTTGGGCAGCAAGAACCCCATTTTGCAGAGGCAAAACAGTGGTTTCGTGCTTTATAATGCTTTTTAATCGGGGAGCAATCTCCTTTATTTGCCATGCTTTAACGCCCAGAATTACTAAATCCACAAATCCGATTTCCTGGATATTGTCGGTGGCTTTTACGTTGTCAACGTTGAAATCACCAAGAACACTCTTGACGCTTAGTCCACTGTTTTTAAGAGCTTTAAGATGCTCGCCACGGGCTAAAAACGTAACATCTAATCCTGCTTTTGCCATTTTAGCACCAAAGTAGCCCCCAACGCCACCCGACCCAATTATTGCAATTTTCATTTCCAAAATATCTTTTTAATTAAATGTATCAAACATTTACAGCATCCAACTAGGGTGAATAATAGATCTGCATTATCGCTCAACAGTCTTCCAGAAGATATCGAGGAAAATGGATCGATTCCATTGGCAAATGTAAACAATTATGACAGACGTACCAACGTCCAATCTGAAAATAATTGACGAGTTTTATCCTATTTATAAATTACTAAAACTGCAGTTTGGGCGTTTTCACCATCGTGTATTCCACTATCGCAACTCATGAAATCGATATAGATGATACATTTTTTTATTGAAAGGATAATCCCAGCACCCCATCCGATGATGTAAATTTCCGCCAAATCCCTTCTTATAGATATGTACCCCATGTAAAGGATGATTCTGTTTTAAATTCGGCGCAGAACCAAACATGTCGTACTCAGTACATCCCCACTTTTTGGATATTTTTATTGATTCCCACTGCAGCGCATAACTGGCCATTACGTTGCTTTTACACGTGGTTGAAGCACCATACAGATATGTTCCCCGTTTCTTTGATAAGACCAAAAACATGGATGAAAGAAACTCCCCTTCCAAATCGGCCATTAACATTTTCACGGTTACTCCTTCTGCATTGTTATCTTGATTTTTAAATACCGTAGAGAAAAACTCTTGATTTTGCAATGGCATATTATGTCGTAAAGCCGTTTCATGGTATAATTTGTACCAATCGTGCATATGTTCAATACCATACTCTTGAACCCGAACCCCATTGGTTAAAGCTTTTTTAATATTATACCTTGTATTATATCGCATATTTCTAAGTAGTGCCTGTTCCGTTAATGACAAATTAAGAAAGAATGTATTTTTCGGAAGAAAATCACTCACACTTTTCCTCAAATTCCAGTTGTTTGTTTTAAAATTAACCCTCATCTCTTGAACTTGAATTTCAGGATCACCTTTCCAATTTCCAAACTCATCAAAACGGTCCTGTTCGTTGGCCCATTGATTTGTCCACGCTAAATCGTACCGAATAAACATACAATTGGTGGGCAAATAAGGCCTAATGGATTCCGACAACTGCTCTAAAAACAATCCTTGATTCTCAAAAGTAGGTTCTATTTCAGGGCCATAGGGAACATAGGCATAACAGTTATTATTGTCGATATACTTGATTAGGACTAATAAATCGTCGCCTGTTTTTGACAGAGGTTCCGCATTATCGTTTAGGAGTTTTTTCGATACTGTTAATTCAAATCCAGAAGGGATTAAACCTTGCTCTCGTTTTATACGTCCCCAAAATGGGGTTTGTGTTATGATGTTTGTTGACTCAAGCTCTTCAACTCTCATCTTCTCTATCTTGCAAACCATAGCTTTTTAATTGCAAAATTAAACAATCAAACAGTAAACATGAAATTTTTAGACTGTTCCCCAATATGTAAGCACTTGAACGAATTCGTTTTTATGGCAAACTTTAAGAATATAGAATCAAATATCTTTTATTACCATTGTACATAGAAACCAAAATTAATCTCAAGTTTACTATACGTATGTTTTGGAGGACTAATCGGCTCATTTACTTGATTTTGGGATGTCCACTTTTGTATAGTTCGTTCATATTTTATACTTTTTTTACCGTAGTGGAAAATTGAAATTAGAGAAAACCCCACAGCCGTGTTTTTAGTCTTGAATGCCTGTAATTGTAAATCGACACCGGGCTTTATGTAAGGTTGAAATGTTGTTTTTGTTTTATAATTATAAATCATCCGTTCATTGGAAAGTCGTTTTTTATGGTAAAAGGTTACCTCTTTTTTCAAATACGAAGCCATTCCCATATCGCATTTTATGGTAGCCTGAAACCATTCACTTTGAATAAGCTTAACCATTGGCGTTAAATAAAAGCCAATTTCGTAACACTTAAACTGCTGCATATTGTCGTCAACTAAATGATAATCGGGCAGACTTTGTCGCTGATACTCCTCAAAATTAGAGATATAACTTTTTGTGAGAATGGAACCCAGTCCAAAATCTATGAGGTTGTTAAAATGATATTTTGCAATGATATCGTAATTATCCAGCACCAAATCGTCCATCAGTAATAACTTAATATCGGCGGAAATTTTGGAGGTGAGGTCAAACTTGTATCCCAGCTTAACGATTAAATACTCGAAATATTCAGGATCACAATCCACATAATTGAGAAAATCCAAATCCTGATTGCTTGTAAATTTTGGAACATTGTGATTGGATGTGCCAATGGAAAACGAAAGTTCACGATTTTTTATCTTCGGGGTTTGAGCTTTTAAACCAAAGCAGACGAGCATTAATAGAATTAACAATGAATTTCTCATGATTTATGCCCCTATAATGGTAAAGGTATCGGAAACACAAGAAAGAACTTGGCCATTGTCCAACGTTATTTCAACATAAAACTGTGCTTTGGTGTTTTTGATCGATTTTTCAAACACCATCTCAACAGTACCTCCGGGCATATTTTGAGTTCCATTCAGCCTAGAAATTGCACTATTCACGCTTTCGTACAATTCAAAATCATATCCATCGGCATAAAGAATATGGATTGAAATATCGTCGCCTGCTTTTATGTCGTCATCAACATCAAACAATGTTTGAACCTTGATTTGCACCACCTTATTTACAGGATTAAACGCCTCATTGATGGAGAGTGCCATTGCCGTGGAAAATGAAAGAGATTTCATTATCCCATTCAGACTTGCATAATAATTATAGGAAGTGTCTAATATTGTAAGCTTTAGCGCCATGGCGTTGGAGTATATGGTATCAATATTCTCATACGATCGCATGAATTGACCGCTATTATCAATTCCGATTAAACGGACCGAATTGTAAAATATATCAACCGGTGGCGGCGGCGTGCAACTAAAAAAGAGTTTCATTCCAAATGACAAAAATAGCAATATCATAACTCTCATTAAGAGAGAGGGTTTAATCCATTTCACACTTTTCATTTTCATGTTTTTCAATGTTTGGAAATTACGCATAAAACCTAGAGACTCCCAAAATTAGTTGTTTTTGATATACAATGTAGGTTTTTATTGCTTTTAACGATTCTAAAACTGAAATAATTTGGCTCTTCGCCAAAACTAGTGGATTTGGTCAATTAGGCTCTTCCAAAATTTACCATCACGCTGAAATTTCTCACATTTCTAAATCAATGTCGTTGAGTTAAAATGAAGTTTTAGAGATCCTTCGCTACGCTCAGGATGACATTCCTGTCGGACAGATGAGGGAGGAAGAGAAGGCGGCTTCGCCGCCTTCTCTTCCTCTTTTTTTCCTCGAAAGCACCTGTCATTCTGAACGTAACGTAGTGGAGTGAAAAATCTCGTAATCATTATTTGGAATTCTCTGTACAATAATGAATACTTTTTTAAAATCCACTAGTTTAAGCGAAGAACCAATAATTTTCAATCCATTATAAATGCAACTGAACGCTGCAAAATTAAGATTGAAAAAGGTAATTTCATTATACTTCAAAATGGATTAAAACCCCGTAGAGATATTGCGTGCAACGTATCTACGAAGGATTTGTAGTTTTTCTCGTGCAACTGAAAGATTTTCATTTACTTTGCTCCCTAATTCAATTTCACAAGCATGCTTCTGATTACACCCCCATTTACGCAACTCAATACTCCATATCCGGCAACAGCGTACCTGAAAGGATTTTTAAATACAATACAACGTCCATCGGTGCAAGCCGATTTGGGGATTGAACTCCTTCTTGAAATATTTTCGAAAACGGGATTAACCAAAATATTTGATCAAATCGAAGAGCTCGATCTTGAACTTTCCGATAATGGCTTTCGGATTTTCACCAACCGTGAGCATTACCTGCGAAGCATTGATCCGGTGATTCGATTTTTACAAAATAAGGATCAAACATTAGCCCTGAACATTTGCACGGGCAACTATCTTCCTCAAGCCGAACGATTTAACCACGAAACTGATCTTGAATGGGCTTTTGGAATCATGGGAACACACGACAAGGCACGATATTTGGCAACCTTGTATCTCGAAGATCTTGGCGATTTAATTATTGAAACCATTGATCCACATTTTGGATTCAACCGTTATGCGGAGCGAATTGCACGTACTGCAACGCATTTCGACGAGTTATTCCTAACACTCAACGAACCTAATACGCTTATTATCAACATGCTCGAATTGTTGCTAAAAAAACAGGTCGAATTGGCAAATCCTACGGTGGTTTGTATTACAATTCCGTTTCCTGGAAATGTTTACGGAGCGTTAAAATGTGCTCAATATCTGAAAACGAATCACCCACAAATAAAAATCATTCTTGGCGGAGGCTATGCCAATACTGAACTTCGCAGCGTTTCCGATCCACGCGTGTTTCAATTCGCCGATTTTATAACGCTGGACGATGGCGAAGCTCCGTTACAAAACATTCTGGAATACTTAGACGGGAAACGTGAAAAATCGACCCTAAAACGCACTTTTTGTTCCGAAAACGGAAACGTTACCTATTGGAATGATTCCACTCAACCCGACATTCCCCAATCCCAAGTGGGCACTCCCGACTACAGCAATCTACAATTAGACAAATACTTATCCGTTATTGAGGTTGTTAATCCCATGCACCGTCTTTGGAGCGACGGTCGTTGGAACAAATTAACGCTTGCCCATGGTTGTTACTGGGCAAAATGCACATTCTGCGATACATCGCTCGATTATATTAAACGCTACGAATCGGTTTCAGCGTCGGTGCTGTGCGACCGAATTGAGGCAATTATTGCCCAAACTGGAGAACACGGATTTCATTTCGTTGACGAAGCCGCACCGCCAGCATTGATGCGCGATTTGGCCATTGAAATTCTTCGTCGAAAATTGACGGTTGTGTGGTGGACTAACGTTCGGTTCGAAAAAAGCTTCACAAACGATTTGTGTAAACTTTTACGAACTTCGGGATGCATCGCTATTTCAGGAGGTCTAGAGGTTGCTTCGGATCGATTGTTAAAAAAAATGAAAAAGGGAGTGACTGTGGCTCAAGTCGCCAAAGTAACCAACGCCTTTACCGAAGCAGGCATAATGGTGCATGCTTATCTGATGTACGGATTCCCTACGCAAACAACTCAGGAAACCATCGATAGCCTTGAGATGGTACGTCAACTATTTCTAAATGAGGTCATTCAGTCGGGATTTTGGCACCAATTTGCCATGACAGCCCATAGTCAAGTTGGATTGCATCCGGCGGATTACGATGTTGAAATTACCGGTCCTAAATTTGGCGGTTTTGCCGAAAACGATTTGTTCCATCTCGATTCTAAAGGCGCAAATCACGAAAAGTTTTCCGAAGGATTAAAGCACTCCATTTACAATTACATGCAAGGCGTTGGATTTGATGAGCCCTTACAATACTGGTTCGATTTCAATATTCCTGCAACCACCGTTCTGCCCAATTATATCGAAAAGTGTATTCAAGTGCCCGACAAAACAACATTCCACGACAACAACCAGATTCTTTGGCTAGGCGGAAAACCCATTGAAATAATTGTTACTCCGGTAAAAAAGGGGAGAAAATCCAAAGAGGCGTCAATCAATTACGCCGAGATTATTATTTGCAGTTCCACCGAAGAATACGCGCTTTTCTTCGAAGAAAATATCGCTCGATTGATTGTCGAACTTATGGATAGGGCAACCTTTGAAAATAGCTCTAAATATTGTGTCCACGATTTAAGAACCAGTTTCGATGAGCACAAACTCTCAAATTTCGACCAATTTATCGAATCCGAAGGTTTTCAAATGCTTCGTAATCGGGGATTGATTTTCGTCTAAAAAACAAGGTGTGAATTAATGATGATGGGCATTGACCCGTTAATTATGTTTCTTAAAACCCAAATTACAATGTTATCTTGTTTCTCACATAAAACAGCATAATTAATCTCCTTTTAATCTATTCGGGTTTTGTCGATTATCGAAAAGTGTGACAATCCGAACTTCATCATTATCAACACGATAATAGATTGAAGTCTGCTTGCTCAATACAGATTTTCTTAGTCGGCTTGATATCTTAGTTGATGGGAAAATTTCAGGATTTGATTGGATCAGATTAACTTGCTTATCCAAAAGTCTGGCAAAATTACGAATCTCTCGTTCTGTCCAACGATGCTCAAGATATTCAAAAATATCTGCCTAATTTTTCAATGCTTCATCGGTCCAAATAATTTTATAAGTACTTTACATAAATCTGTCTGGCTGATTCATGAGAATTCAATCGCCCTTCGTCGATATCCTTCAATCCACGATTTATGGATGCAAGTTCTTCGGCATTTAAGTCTGCATACCAATCTTTCGATTTGGCATAATCCTCCTTAATAGAACGAAGTTTCTCAATCACCGAAGAGTCGTTTAGTTTTGAAATCCACTCGATTAAGTCTAATTTTTGAGTCTGTATGTTCATTGATTACCCTTTTATGCGAAAGTACGAAATAATATAAGAAATAAGAAAATTTAGCTTGTGTGCCAGAATTTTTATACTAAGCACGTTTAATAAAAAACAGCCGTTTGACATAAACTACTCCGATCAAACGACTGTTCTAATCTATAAAGAAACCTATTTGCAGGTTGCCATTGCTGGCATATTAGTAATAGTAGTTATAAATAAAATACCCCAAAACTCCAATTGCAACAACTCCCAAACATGCAAATACAATTTTCCACACACTATATGGACGTTCTCCTTGCACCTCACCAGTTCGGGCATTTACTAAGAAACGATATACTTTTTTACCATAATTAAAGGCACTAATATAAATAGGCAACAAAATATGTTTAAATTTAATGTCGCTGTGCTCGGTAACTTGTTCGGTAATTTGCTGATGGTCGCCCCCGATCCTGCTTCTGACATCGGCACTAAGTTCACGTTTCATTATGGCTTTCGCCTCGTCGTAGCCGGTTTTCAGGTTCACCTGATAGGTTTCGGTTCGATACCCACTAAGATACCGCTCATTGTAACTTTCAAGGTTTTCTAAATCCCAAGGTTCGAGTTCATCGGCATATTTTTTAGGCAAAGATTGACTTGCAAGAACCAAAACATCGTCAAAGAACCGATTAAAATCACCGGAAACCGATGTCCACCGGATTTTGGTTACGGTGCGTGTTTTAGTCACCGGTTTTCCATTTTCGGTGGTGGTATATGTTTCCGTTTCATAATAATTATCGCCACGACGACCGCGCCATTGTGTATAGGTTTCAGCATCATAGGTCCAAAACGGCACATAAACCCCATTTAACGAATCGCTGTTGGTCACCTTTTTGGTTAGATCGTTGGGAGCAAACCAAAGTTTCTTAATCCATTTTCGAAACTGCCCGAAGGCATCGTCCCGAGTAATGGCGAACGGTAAGACAGATCCAGGTTTTATTTGCGTCTCTTTTTCAGGTTCGGTTATCACCAAAATACTGGAACAAAAAGGACATCGATCAGAAACAATGTTGGGTTCGAAATTAACATGAGCACCGCAACTGGTACACTGGGCTGTAATGATCTCTTGGGTTTCAATATCGTCGGATACTTTTGACAAATATTCCTCAAAATCGAGCTCCTCGACGGTCAATGGACTATCATCGATTTCGACAATGGTTCCACAATGTTCACACTTTAGTGATTTTGTTCCTGGACTGTATAAAAGATTCCCCGCACACGATGGACAGGTAACCTCGGCTTGATTCGTAGCACTTATAATTGGTTCTTCGTTCATTTGGCTCTTAAATTTTCATAACACAATAATCAATCACATTTGGTTTATAAAAACCGATCAATCAAAACTTTATCCCACAGGAGGTAGCGGTGGCGGAGTTGCTGCAAAAACATTGGCAAGTTCTGGAACTTGATCCGCTGCTATCCATGCTGCCATTCCTTGTCGCCAAACCAACGTTTCGCGCATTAGCTGATTGTTGGCTGCCATGGTAGTTAGGGTGTTAATGTCGTATGGTCCAGCTTGTTGACCGTTCACAACCATGAAAAAAGTAAGTGCTGGTGGCACAGGAGGCGGTCCTGTCTGCGGCGATTGCTGTGGTTGTTGCGATTGCTGTGGTTGCTGTTGTTGCCCCATGGCTCCCATCATTTGGTTTGCCATTCCAAATCCCATTCCCATTCCCATTCCTGCTGCGGCGCCTCCGCCTGCTGGATTGTTGGCGGCGGCAGTCATTGCCTCTCCGGTTTGATATTGGGTAAACTTGTTCAAATCGCCAATAATTCCAATGCTTGAACGTTTGTCGAGGGCATCTTCCACGTTTTTAGGAAGCGATATGTTAGCAATCAAAAACTTGGTCATTTTAATACCATATTCGGCATAATCGGGACCAATTTTAGTTTCACAAAACGCCGAAATCTCATTGTAATTCGATGCCATGTCTAACACGGGCAGTTTACTTTCGCCAATGGCATCGGAAAATCGAGTAATGGCAATATTTTTAAGTTGCTCCGTAATTTTCTCCGATGTAAAATTACCATCGGTTCCCACTACGCCACGAATAAATTTGGTGGCATCTTCAACCTGAATGGAGTAAATTCCAAAAGCACGAATGCGAATTGGGCCAAATTCAGGGTCGCGCAACATTATCGGATTGGGAGTTCCCCATTTCAAATCGGTAAATTGCTTTGTGTTGATAAAATACACCTCTGCCTTAAATGGACTGTTGAATCCATATTTCCAGCCTTTCAATGTTGAAAGAATGGGCATGTTCTCCGTAGTGAGGGTGTACATTCCAGGCGAAAAAACGTCGGCAATTTGCCCTTCGTTAATAAACACAGCTACTTGCGATTCGCGAACCGTAAGCTTTGCTCCGTTTTTAATTTCATTGTTATGACGCTCGAAACGAAACGCCATGGTGTTTTGTGTGGGGTCGAGCCATTCGATAATATCGATAAATTCGCCCTTAAGTTTTTGCCATAATCCCATTGTCTTATCTTTTAAATATTTGTTAATTTTTTTTCTTTGTCCAAAGGTAGTTACGATACCGACTTAAAACAGCTTACTAAATGTTATTAAGAATTCGTTAACTTTCACCACCTTTAAGGTATCAAAACTAAGAAATTTTGTTGAGAAAATGTCCATTTTATCATCCATTTTTAGAACCAGACCCATCTTAAAAGCGAACTTTGGTTTTTTTATAACGGTATAACGTATGTTTTTATCTAAATTTGTGTCACCTATTTAACACACATAAATGATTGACGAATCAAAAATTAAATGGGTATATTGCATCCGAAATCGAGAATGAAACAGTAAAGGAGACTCAAAAATTTGAACAAAACCAAACACATTATGACACAACTAAGAATAAAACTACTGGCATTTCAAGGTGCTCCTGATACTATTTTTAACGATGGTATTCAAAGAATTGAAAAACTAATAAAACCGCAAAATTATACGCTCGTTGATAGCGACCCTGATCTCCACTTTTTTCTTACGGGAGGCTCGGAACAGGCAGCAATACAAAACCTCTCCAACGATAAATTCTATCTTCTGATTGGCTCAAAGCACGACAACGCATACGCCTCAGCATCGGAAGTAAAAGCCTATATGAACAGCAAAAATATTTCATCTGTAATTCTGGATGAAGAGGATGTCGAAACGGCGACACTAGTTCAGAATTTCCACAAAGTATCTCAAGCACTTCAACACTTAAAAGGAAAACAGCTCGGGTTAATTGGCGATGTGTCGAACTGGTTAATTGCTTCGGCCATGCCAGCGGAGGTGATCGATGCAAAATTTGGAATTAAACTCCACCAAATTGCATGGAGCGAACTTTCGCACTTTTCAGACTATCCGCCAACAAAAGAATTTCTGGAGACCTTTGCAGAAGTCAAAAACTTTGACCTTACCAATACCGCCAGAGTAAACGAACAACTGGCGCAAGCCATCAAAAAGCACAAGTTAGACGCCATTACCGTTGAGTGCTTTCCATTGGTAAAGAAAGATTGTGTCACTGCCTGTCTGCCGTTGGCAAAATTCAACAACGACGGTATTCCAGCCGGATGCGAGGGCGATTTAACCGCCATTGTTGGCATGATGTTGTGCAAAGAGTTAACCGGCGTTATTCCATGGATTGCCAATGTAAACAAAGTGACCAACAAAATATGCCAATTTTCGCACTGCACCATTGGCCTCGACATGGTTACCGACTACACCGTTGAAACCCATTTTGAGACGGGCGAAGGAACAGCCATTCAAGGCGATTTTAAGGGCGATACCATCACCATTTTCCGATTCGACAATGAATTTAAAAAGGCATTTATTGCCACAACAAATATCATAGGACGACCAAAATCAGAATCAGCTTGTCGCACACAAATTGAGGTTACACTTACAGAAAATGAAGTTAAATTACTCAAAAACAAACCATTAGGCAATCACCACCTAATATATCCAGGCGACTGTAAGTCCATATTACAATCGGCATGCTCCTTAATGGGCATCGAGGTATTGCAATAATTAAAATAAAATAGCAGGGGACATTGCATTTAGAGTGTAATGTCGTTGTTTTTACATACGGAGACGTTGTATGCAACCTCTCTACGTATTTCAAATTATTGTTTTAAATTACAAATGAAAATCCCACATCCAAAACCGTGGGATTTTCTTTTTTATAATTTCTGGTTTTCTAGCACTAAAATGATGCTACTAAATTTTTACAATTAACGCATTATGTTCATTTTCTTGCTGTCGGTGCGGATTCCATCGATTACTAGGGAATAGAAATAGATGCCTGCCGACAAACCGTTGTTTACAAACTCAGCCTTGTGCATGCCTTGTTCTTTTAACCCTTCGCCCAAATGCGACACCACTTTTCCGGTCATATCAAAGATTATGATCGCCACGTGCGACTCACACTCTGTTTTATACCATACTTGGGTTGTTCCGGAAAATGGGTTTGGATAGTTGCTCAGCAACGTTCCTGATTGCAACGCTCGAAGGTCGGTTTTAAGAGCCTCGTTTACCCTATCGTCGGGGAATTGAGTAAGCAACGAGTCCCGATTGCTGTTGTAAATGCTTACACTTTTATATTTGTGCTGCACCATTGTTCCGGTAACCATGGCTTTGCTGCCTGAGTTTTCCATTAGGAAATAGGTGTG
>JAQVXQ010000193.1 GCA_028709085.1 Salinivirgaceae bacterium
AGATTTTCTAGATAGAAGAAAAATAAGAATCTTTAGAGGACTTTACTATAAACAACCCTCCAACAACAAAACCAATTACTATTCCCAACAAAAGTAAAGATATAGAGCTCCAGTTATGGGTTGTAACTATTTCTCCTTCAATAACATAAGTTGCCATTTTATTTAAACCCAAACCATGAAAAAATGCAACAAAAACAGCTATCAAAAAAAGAGCTAAAAAGAGTATTCCTTGCTTTTTGTAGGATTCCATATATAAATTATTAATTAAAGGAAATGCCTCTCAATTTACCTGCTAAATTCAACAAGCACATTGAGAGGCAAACTTAAAAACTAGACTATTTTCCTTTTTTTATCGAAAGGCTTAACTGTTTTGATGTAAGACTCTCAACTCTTTTATTCTTAACATTGTCAAAAAGCAGATACCCAACCAAATTACTATCTTCCCCCGGATTTTTAATTATATCGGCTGTCTTTGTAATATCAGAAGTTGAAATAGCTTTATCCCATATACGAATTTCGGCAAATGTTGCATCAAGTCCTCTATTATTTGTTCCACTGACAAAAATTGGGCTTTCACTGGTTTCTGCTCTGGGAAGTTTTTTGAACTTTTTCCTTGCTACTTGTTTCCCATTTGCATAAAGAACCAATTCAGTCTTATCTAAATCACGCACTGCAGTCAGGCGTACCCACGTGTTTAATGGTAACACCTCTGACGGATTCCATTGTAAAACAATTGCACTACTTCCATTTCCATAATAAAACTGACCCTCTTTATTGTTTTTGATCCGCAACGAAAATTCACCCGACTTTTCATTACCCATTTTAGAGATCACGTTGGTCCACGATTTTGGATATGCATTCAACATAACGTACATATCAATAGTAAGATTTCTCGATAATCGCCTAGTTTTAAAATCCTTACTCAAGGCATACTCTTTATTAAATTTGTATCCTTTTAGCTCCCTTGCCTCTTCTTTCCCACAACCCAATAGCAATGCTACGATTGTGCTTAAGATCAATAAATTTCTCATGTTCGTTATTTTTAATATTTAAATTATCCTTATTACATGACTGTATTAAACGGAAAATATATCACTAACTTGTACTTTTACAATAATTTAGCAATATATTCTATGCGACATAAAATTAATGCTTTTCAATGGTTTTTGCAACTAAGTGGCTTACTATTTTATGGCCTAATATAGATGCCACCAAAATAACAGCAAACTCCCATAAACCTCTAATAACTATAGAGGTTTTTTTGTCCCTGCTTTTAATCGATTTTATAAAGTGACGAATCCATTGCCGGATTGCGATTCGTTTTACGCGCCACGAAATAGGAACTTGCGACAATAGCAAAACATAAAGGGTTCTAATCTCCTTTAGATACCGAACAGTTTTATCGGTTCTTGAACGTACGGTGGTGTTACTAAATCGAAAGTTATTATATGACCCCGAAACAAATCCTAAGAAAGAGTTCCTAAGAAGGTGAATCCAAAAATAACGATCACCAGCCAGTGTGAAACTATTTAATTTCCCCCAATTCATATCCGTTAATAAGCTTTTACGAAAGAGTGCGGCACTGGCATTGGGAATTATATTGATTATGGGCATAAACTCGGATAAAACGGTTCTCCCTTCAATGCAAAAATCGGTTTCCCACAACTGCGAATCGAGTTGCTTTAAATTCTCCAAATGGTTTCCGAATACGTTGCCTTTTTCGTCAACAAAATTGGATTGACAATAAGCTACCCCAACCTTTTGATTTTTATCGAGTATGGAAACTAGCTTTTCGAGCAACACCTTATCGGCAAAGTCATCTGATTCGGCAATCCAAATAAGTTCGCCTTTTGCCATATCGATGCCTTTTTTCCATTGCTTGAATGGGCTTTCACTATTTTCGTCATTAAAACAAGTAATTATACGGCTCTCATTTCTGGCATATTTCATAATTATCTCGCGGCTACTATCGGTCGAACAGTCATCGAGGATTATAATCTCAGTGCCGGTAATAGTCTGATTTAAAACACTCTCTATTCGTTGAGGCAAATAGGCAGCATGATTGTAGTTTGGAATAATTACCGATACCTTTGGATGCATTTGCAACTAGCTTTAATCTTTTGTATATAAAATCTGCTTCCAATGTGGCCGAATTTGCGCATTAGCATTCTCTTTAACGCCTCTTCTATCATTGTGTTTCGCTTGAATATAAACTTTAAGTTGTTCTAGCTCGTTGCCGACAAATTCTGTAAATGTAATTCGATTTCCCCCTTGCCCATCGTAATATTTCACCCCAAGAAAAGGAGCATAGGCGGCTCTTTTCATAAAGGTGAGTTGCAAAACAAAATCCCAATCCACGAGACGTTTCAGCGTCTCATCAAATTTAACATTTCCATCAAACAAAGTTCTTCGATGCCCTAATCCATTGATGTCTATATAATTTAATTCCCAACATTCGTCCCAATTGTAATTTTCGCCGTAATATCCAATAACTACCTCTTTATCATCAATAATTTGGGCTCCGGAATAAGCTACTTCTAAATTCCCGGTTGACATATAGACAACCATCGTTTGCAGATAACTCTCATACCAAGTATTGTCGGTATCGAGATAAAAAACAAACTCGCCATTTGCCTCTTCTAACCCAATGTTCCGTGATGCAGAGACTCCTGCCCTGTCTCTGTGAATAAATTTAATCTTTATGTTTGAGCTGTATTTTGCAGCTACTTCGTTTAGGTCATCTGTGCTTCCATCATCTATAATAATGAGTTCCCAATTTTCGTGTGTTTGGTTTATAACACTTTCAATGGCCTTATCAATACAATACCTTCGATTATAGACAGGCATGATGATAGAAACCTGAATTGCATTAAATATCAAAGGATTATGATTGTAAACTCTTTCAATTTGGCCAAGAAAACGGTGCTCGGTTTTGTGATTCCAAATCCTATATCGCTTACTTCGTTTCCGATATGGAAGAAATGGCAATTTATGGGCAAGATTTTTCAACTTGTCCTTTGCATAATATTTTATTTGTGTTCCAATTGCCATTCTAGTCGTTTCTTTCAAATCTATTATTCTTCATTTGAGCGATATACCGAAAGTTTCACACCATTCTGTCCGTGTACTACTTCATCGACATGTTCAATGGTTGAAATAATAGCCTCAACACGAGCTAACACTCGGTTTTTTGCACTTTCGGCTGAATCTTGTTCCTGCTCTTTATTTCCTGAGTATAAACGCGCAACCCAACCTGCGGTTGCCCATAATTTTTCTTTTAAGGGTGTCGGTTTTGGTAAGTCCCAGATATCATCTTTTGGATAATTGTCCCATTTTCCAGGCACTCCCAGTCGCCACAAAAGCTCAACTTTGGGACGTCTTCCATAACAAAATCGTTCATCAAACATATGATCAGCATCGCTACGGAAAACGATTTGAGGCTCTTCAACAGGATCAGGTGCAAAATTGGGATTAAGCAAATCTGCATTATCAGTAATACGAGCCATTGGAACGATAATATACTTGTAATCAGCATGTTTCTGAATATCGCTAACCAAGTGATTCCAAGCTTCCGGTGTTAAAAAACAGTTTCCATCAAAAGGAAGTACCCATTTAGCACGCGATATTCCATCAATAAGGGCACTATTTCGAGCCCCGTTGTTATTCATTATGTAATTGTTTTTTAATCGATACGCCGCTGCAATCGCTTTGTCCTTTTTTGTATAATGTAGGGTTTGAAAATCGTTGCTTGCAAACAATTTTTCGAAATCAAATGTATCGTTATCAAGTCCGACTCTGGCATATTCATTGGTGTCGAATGGAAGATGCAAAAAATCTTTGTTGTGCTTTTGTAGCAAGGAAATGATTTCCCGTTCTTCATCTTTATCGACAATTCGGTTAATTACGAAACGTTTTTCACAACGATCAAACTCCTCCTCGTTTTCCAAAATAAATTGTAAATTTTCGCGCGATTGTCCTTTCTTATGCCTTGGATAGAGATCGTTTCCAATAATGCGATACAGCACAAAACTATCATCACTCTTGACAATATTGATCACTTTCGATTCGGGAAACACCAATTTCATGGTACGTGTTGAGTACTCTTTAGCAAGAGGGATAACCTTTTCGACAGACACAACTCCATCGAATCCATTTAAAAATCGTGATTTGAATGTATCATCATCGACCTGATTGGATCCTCCTGCATCTTTATTGAAATCAACTTCAATTAACACGCTATTGGCATCATAAATATATTGATCGGTAACTTTTGCAATAACCGTAATCTCGTTGTCAGCTTTATGAGCTTTATATCCTTCAAACAGAATCATATTGCCATAGAGTTTCTTAGCCCACACTTTACGAACCATGCCAAAGGATGCAATTTTGCCATTCCATTTTCCATCGTTGAACGCTAAAAGTCCTTTTTGCTGTTTTTCGAGATTGTCGAACGCCGTTTTCAACCAATTGCGACCTGGATAAGCATCCTGTGCCAAATAAACCACATAAGCCACATCCATTTTATTAGAAACCTGATTTAGAGTTTTTATGAATCCTTGTCGCTTTGTATCGTTGGCAACAACAACCAAACAATCCATACCCGCTCGCTTTTGCAGATATTCAGCAGCATTAATTCCCATTTTTGTATCAATACAAGGCATTACAATGGCTACACCCTTTGGATTTGAGTAAGAAAAACTGTCAATCTTATCGACATCCAACAGAATAACATTTTCAGAAATAGGTTTATCACTTGAATCTGAAAGGATAATCGGAAGCTTAGGACCCTCTTTTTTCAACTTTATTGGTGTCGATTTCCAAGGTTGATTTATAAACGGAATCTCAAATTTACCGTATTCAAATGCACTTTGAAGCTCTTTATCTAACTTGTTTTCAATGATTTTCAATGATTTTGGATCCAATACAAACCATTGTCCATCTGATCCAAAGTAGTGTTTTAGATTTATTGAACCTTGCTTTAGTTCGTCAAAAATTAAGTCAGGATTCATGTTTTGTAGAACATTATCGACTACAACCGAAATTTTCTGTGCCGAAATGGTTGGCAAAAATATCTGACGATCGATAAGAACCTTATGTTGACCAACAATGAGATGCTTGCACGCAACCTCGTCACCATAGACCAACATCTGAATTTGCTCTCCGTCAATGAGTTCACGTATTGTTGGATCAAACTTTACTTTCGATATTAATCCATAAATCTCAAGGTGTACAAGCGCCACTCTAATTGGCTTATCCTTTTGATTTTTTACCCACTGCAACAAAGAAACTATGTTTAAATCCTCTACTCTAAAATCGGACACAAATATTAAATCAAAAATGCGCTTTGCTAGGGTTTCATTGTCAATGACCGGATTCATTACGTCGGGAATCG
>JAQVXQ010000038.1 GCA_028709085.1 Salinivirgaceae bacterium
CGGACAGATCTGACTTCCACTATAAATGGCATCTAGTAGATACAAATACCCATATTGCAACGGATCTTGTGCAACTCCAGTGGTATCTACGTACGCCATGTACAATATCGTCGTTGGGTCGAGAGTTTCAATCGGATTACCGTCAGCATAACGTGTTGTGCGTAAATTATGTGCCATCCACGTTTGCGTTCCTATTTTTACAGTTGGGTAACTGTTGCCATCGATATCGTTGGCAAATGTTCCAACGGTTCCTCCGGTGTTGATGTTTCCATCGATATACATATCTCCTGTACTATAAATTGTGTTGGCAATGTAGGTGCAGTCGCGATCGATATTAAAGAGATTGGAAAACTCGTCGGAATTATCGATTGAGCCTACGCTAAACGATCCTTTGGTTCCTTTGGCATTCATTTCGTTTATGGCAAATACGACGCTATCCGATTTTAACTGAAAGTAGTTCTTAATTGTTGAGCGACGGTTGCTAAGTCCACCAATGGCAAAGCCGCCTTTCTCGGCACGGGTGCTGAGGGTTTCGTCGAAATTAAATTGGATTAACTCGGGTTTAACAGAGAGATAGGTGTCGCCCAATATTTTGCCGGTGGAAAGACCTCCGATGGCGAAGCCCCCTTTTGCTGCTTTTGTAGCATCGGTGTCGATGTACATTCGAATACTATCGGCACTTAATGTAAAATAGTTGGTTGGGATCTCTTTGCCTGTTGATAATCCGCCGATGGCAAAGCCGCCTTTTTCTGCTTTTACAGCGGCATCCATGTCGTAGTTAAAGCTGATGGCTGCGGGTTCAAGCGAGAAGTAGGGTTTTGAAACCGATTTCCCGTTGCTCAATCCACCAATGGCAAAACCGCCTTTTGCTGCTTTTGTTGCATCGGAATTGAACTGTACAAAAGAGCTGTCGGGGGTAATTTTGAAATATTCGGTCCCCAATTCTTTGGATCGGTTACTAAGTCCGCCAATGGCAAATCCGCCTTTTTCAGCCTTAGAGGGGTTGTCGTCGATAAAGATTTTAACGCCACTTTCGTAAACGGCAAAAACGGTGTCGCCAACGGAATTGCGAACTGCAAAAATGGCTTTTTCGGGGTTGTGTCCGGGAGCAGCGTTGATGGTTACTCCGGTTTCACCTGCCATAAAGATTGAGTTGGCAGCCCATTTCTCGCCAGTATGCGCCAGCGTTTGACCTATGGTTCCGGGTTCGCTGTCGAGTCCGTCGCCGGAGTGCAATGCATAAGGAACGGAAAGGATTTGCGACGATCCCATGGGGATAAATTGGCCACTGTTATTTATTTTTACCTCTATTTGGATAAATAGGGTTCCTTTTGCCCACTCGATACCACGGAAAGTGCCACTTTTGACATCGCCAAATCCAACGGATAATGAGATTACTCCTTGGTCGTTGGTTCGGCCATCGTGATCTTCGGAATAGAGTGGCGTTCCCGTTACGGAGCCTTCTAATATGGTGACTCGAACGGTAACGTCGGTGTTCGACAAGGCTTGGTTATTGGCATCGCGAATGGCGGCCTGATATGCAAAGCCTTGGGGTGGTTGAGCGGTTGCCATGGTGGCAAACATCAACATCAGAATCGTAAGAAATTGTAGCTGTTTCATATGTCTATTATTTATTCAGTTTAAAGATATTTAACTTGCCCCGATTTTTAATCAGAGACCTTCACCTATTTGTGTTTAATTTATTTATCTATTTTAATAATTGTCTTTTACACATCATATAGAAGCGCCATAGAATTTTTCAGCATAGTCACTATATAATGCACCCTCGGATATCGGATTACATGAATGCGCGAAGGGTGTTTGAAAAAACCACCAATAACCTACAGTAGCTCCATAAATAAATCCATTACTTCGGTAACCTCCGGGCAACGCTGAAAATCCATAATCATCGGTGCCATTCCCTATTTCTGGCTTCCATCCCGAAGTTGCTTTAAGGACGCTGGCTCCAGTGGCAGTATGTCCATTAACTTCAAGCACGCTCCTCAATACATACCAGTCTGTTGTTGTGCTGACATGCCAGCCCGTTGGGCAGAGGTTTTTGTTTCCATTGGTTATTGTGTCGGCAGCATAGTAATTGTAAAGGGCTCCATACAATCCTGCATTTGTTAAGGAATCATTATCGTACCAACAATAAGCAGCTGTAGTGCTATTTTCCCATGTTGTATTATCAGTCACTTTAGGAATGGATGTACCGTCAGCATATTTTGTAGTGCGGAGGTTTTCAGCCATCCAAAATCGATCATAAATTTTCACCGTTTTATACGAATTACCATCAGCGTCTTGTATAATACTTGAATAGTTGTGCTCGCCTGCAGTTTCCTGCCATTGTAGGAAAGGATAGGTTTCGCCATCAACAATGCTCCAATCTGTTGTGAAATCCCATCCATTGAACGATGCTTGAGATTTCATTTCGACTGAGGTTTTTCCTTCTCCTCCATTACTGACGGTTACTCCAGAAGTTTCGGTATTCCAATATGATTCAGTTACAACTGCATAACTCGTTCCCACTAATCCTCCAAAATTAGTAGTACCTGTAACTACTCCCGCACTGTAACAATACGCAATACTGCAATCGTTTGTTGAGCCCACCAATCCACCAACATTCGATCCACCGGAAACAGAACTGTTAGAGTAGTTATTATTATATGTACCATGACTTATTTGTCCTATAAGTCCCCCGATATTTTCTCCTTCAATGGTATTAACCGTTCCAGTACTATAACAAGCACTTACCATAGAAGAATTCGATTGTCCTATTAACCCTCCAACCATCGATTCTCCAGAAACATTTGCATTACCGGAACAATTCTTAACATCCGTAGATTGAGTATATCCAATTAATCCCCCAACGTTCGATTTTCCAGAAACAGTCCCGCTAAAATGAGAGTTTTGAATCGTATCGGCACTACTTTTACCAACAATACCACCCGTTGATACAAATTCCCCTAGTCCCTCTCCATGAACAACACCCGAAACAGAACAACTGTCTATGGTTGAAAAGCTTGAACTTGCAATAAGACCGCCTGTCGTTGGGTCTGCTGATTCGGTTTTTCTTCCTGAAACGTTGACGTTGGTCAAGTGTATGTTTTTAAGAAAGCCCTCGTATAAGGAACCAAAAAGAGCTACATACGTTTCACCTGACCTGTCTATAAACAAATTGCTGATATTGAAATCTTTTCCATTGTATGTGCCCTTAAAATGATTTTCATTGTTGCCAATTGGCAAAAAGCCTTTTCCATTGTTCATTTCTGAAGTTGATGATGCATCAATGTCAATCATTTGAATGAAATGCGCGTTCCAATACCGTGAATTTTCAGAAAGGGAAACCAAATCACCTATTGTTACAATCTGGTATGGACTCGCTTCAGTTCCTAAACCATTAAATGGGACTGGCCTACCTGTAACAACACGTCCATAAGATATACCGTAATCATTTTCTGCAAAAGCTCGGAAATAGTATGTACTATCTTTTTCTAATCCTGTTATGGAAAATTTAAAGTCAGTAACAGGATCGGTTGATTCAACCTTATCTCCAGTTATATCGAGGTTTTCAGTTAACCCATAGCAAATTCCATGACGAATAATATCCAAATTCCCATTATCCAACAACAATCCGTTAACCTGCACTTCAGTTGTAGAAATCGGTTCTACTTCGCCAGTCATAACATTAACTGGATATGTTTTGCTTGGGTCGTCTTTGATACAGCGTATATTGTATCCCATATTTGTGGGATTATTGACTACCTGAACACCCTCGGAATCGTACGATAAGATTATAGATGTCGCTGAATCTTGCCCTGATAGCCAACGCGACCAGAAATAGGCGTTAGTTGTTGTATCATTAATCTCCCAAGCAGTAAAGTTGTAATAACCATTAGGAAGTGCTGTAAAATCAACCGAATTAAGGCTTGGATTTCCACCGGAATGCCAATATGCGTTTGATGGAGTAACGGTATCGTCTAACGTGGTCAACGTATCTTTCAGTTCTTTGCCAGCAACACTAGTTCCTCCCAGATAAGTAATCAAATCATTCCAATCCTCTGTACGAGGAACGCCCCATCCTGTGGGACAGATACCATGTGCATCGGTAACCGCTGAATGCTGATAATAGTTACCAAGGGCTTCTTTATTATTATATTGATAATAAGGATATCCAGTATTGGACACATAATCTCCATTATTAAATGTATTTGTTCGCAGGTTTTCACCAAACCACACTCGATCATTTATGGTAATAATCGGATATTTGTTGCCCTCTATGTCAAGAACGGAAGAGATAGAATCGGTTGTAAATTCATAATTCTCGGAATATTTCGTTCCCCATTCATTGGTAGCATACTGTCGTAAATAGTAGGTAGTCGATTGGGTCAATCCTTCGATAATCTCTATCTTATGCTCGATCTCTTCTAAATCGTATTCGGTGGACTTGTCATAATCTCCCAATGTTGGGTTTGGACTGGTGCCCAGTACAATTCCCATTTTACCCCCTTCGGAGTATCCTGTATGCGAAATTCCATATTTAACACTTACGGAATTTGATGCTGGGATTGCATTAAAATTATATCCAAACGAAACGGGTTGATATCCGGTTTCAACACAACGAACCGACAGATAAAGAGGATCCTGATATAAATAATACGGATCAACATAATCGCCAAAACTATTGGATGAATAATCCAAATATCGATAATCATTATAATAAGAGCCATCATATCCTTCCAGTTCAGACCAGAAATTAGCCCTTTCGCCTGCCTCAGAATACGCGCCAACCCCATTGCTGAATTGGTATCTTCCTGCCGGGAGAGCGGAGAAGCCGGTTGTGTTGGTCATTGTAATACCTCCTGCTGCTTGCCATGATCCTGAGTTTGCCTTCAGTGCTGGCGCATTCTCTTGATCAGAGATAGTTTCAAGTAGATTATACCACGCTTCCCAATCGGGCAATCGCCAACCAGTGGGACATAATTTACTGTTTGGAACCGTAGTAACATGATTTGCAACCGCGGTTAAAGAGTAGAGCAGTCCCATGCTATCCGCGGGTGCTATTGGTGGGTTAACCGTATCGTTACTATTAATGTCGGTGCCATCGGAATATTTTGTGGTGCGTAGGTTTATGGTCATCCAATTATACCGACCAATGTATTTGGTTGGGTATGTGTTTCCAGAAGCATCGGTAACCGTTCCTACAACCGACTTAGTAATAAATGACTGGGTATTGCCGTAATATACTTTTGCATCAATTTCAGCCCATGCTCTAACATAGTAAGTAGTATCAGGGAACAATCCAGTTATCAAATAATCGAACTGTTCTGGGTTAAAATCTTCTACTGGAAAATCTGTAGTATCCATAAAGGTTTCATTGGTTGCCAACGTAAAACCAGCCATTGGTACCTCGGCAGAACCTTCAACTTCAACCATTCCAATTACAAAGGCACCATCGGCAGTGGCTTCGCTCACGGGATAGGTAATTACGGGCGAAGGGGCTGTGGTGAATTCAAAAACAGGGCTATAGGTTGTATCTGTTGTATTTATCTTAAAAGCGCATAGTTTATAGGTCGTGGAAGGATCCAAATTAGGCAAAATAGCAGAAAATTCCTCTATAAGTGCCACTGCTGGATTTACTATGCTATCGATCTTATTTTCAAAAGAGGGTGTTCCCTCAATACTCCAAACAAAACCGTAGTAATTAATGTCAGCATTGTCACTATTGATTGTAGCATGAGCGATTGCTGAATTATACGTTATATCATACACACTATCTACCTCTATTGGAGGGAGCGGAGTTATAAAGGACTCGTAATTTGCATAGTTAGCATAAGCTGATAAATTCCCCTCGGCATCCCAATCTTGATATTCTGCAAATGCTCTTACATAATAGGTAGTTATTCCCTCAAGGTTGGGAATGGTATCGGTGAACGTAGCTGTTCCTGCATATGTGTGAGAAATATAATTATCCTCCCCTTTTTCTATATCCTGATTTTCGCCCCAAACGATACCAAAAACAATATTATCTTCCTCTCCAGCATTCAGGGTATAGTTCACTATTGCAGTGTTATAGGTGACTTCGATATCTGGGTTAATACTCGCACTTGGCAACGGCTTGGTGGTTACAGAATCGATCTCTCCGTATGCAGTACCGCTATTATGAACCACATAAGCCTTTAAATAGTATTTTGTTCCCGGATCCAATCCTATTATGCGTGCGTTATATTGATTAACATCTATCGAATCACCAGGCACACTACCCATATTCTCCGAGTAAGAAAGTGTATTTACGTCATTATAAACAAAGCCAACTTCCAAAAATTCAACACCGGGCTCTGCCAGAACTTGTGTCTGAATAGCAACCGTCGTATAGGTGGAATCGGTTATGGAAGTGGTTTCAATGGATGGTGATGGTGAGGTTGTAAAAGTAATCTCATCGCCATAAATAGCTCCATTTTCCTGAGCAACATAGGCTCTAATATGATAGGTTGTTCCTGCCGTTAATTCCGTAAACGTATCACTAAATGACCCTGACACAGTTAGATAATGGGCGGTAAAGTTTGATGCCGTTTGTAAAGTTGGTTCAGGGCTAATGCTCAACACAAACCCAACAGAATCGACTAAAACACCATCTTCGATACTCACAATTGATGCAGCAGTAGCTTCAATATCCGTAATTTGCGACATTGAAACATCATCAACTGTAGGCGAAGCAAGGGTTGTGAAAGAAGTCTCAGAGCCATATATAACTCCATTTTTCTGAACAACATAGGCTCTAATATAATAGGTTGTTCCTGCCGTTAATTCCGTAAACGTATCAATAAATGACCCTGACACAGTTGGATAATGGGCAGTAAAGTTTGATGCCGTTTGTAAAGTTGGTTCAGAGCTAACGCTCAACACAAACCCAACAGAATCGACTAAAACACCATTGGCAAAACTAATGGTTACGTTTGCAGTCGCTTGTGCATCAGTAACTGAAGAGACTTCCATGACCGATATTGCAGGAATGGAAAATGTTGTAAATGCCACTTCAGTACCATACGAAATTCCATCGGAGTGTTCTGCATAGGCACGAACGTAATATGTGGTCAATGGAGTCAATCCTGTAACATCTATGGAGAAAACTCCTGATTCATTCTCGGTATCGGATATATTTCCAGTGCTATTTGCAAGGGTTGGATTGTGCATTGTACTCCATACAAAACCACGTACGAAAATGGTAGAATCTGTATTGTTGATTATTTCTCCATTCAAAACTGCCGCAACATCTGTTACTCCAGTGGGATTCATTGTAATTGCCTTTGGATATATTGCGGTTTGTGACAGTGTTGTGAAATTCAACTCCGCACCATAGGCTGTTCCCGCACTATTGGTGGCAAATGCACGAACATAATAGGTTGTTGAAAAACTAAGCCCTGTGAGATTGCAAACAAACGGTCCAAATTCGACGGTCTCTTGCACGCAGCTGCCAATGTTTTGTGTTGGTGTAGGTTCAGGGGTTGTGTTCCATACAAAACCATAGGCTGTAACTTCGCCCCCACCATCGGCTAAAAGCGTTCCATATATTAAGGCCGACAAACTATCGTATTCTGCCAAATAGTTGGTTTCAATTTTAGGTCGGAAAATAATTGCTCCCCCGGCTCCAACATCACCATCAATATTAACGCCTCCTCCGGCAATTGTGTTTCCAGTATTGATGTTGATACTATCGGAATTGAGCCTAAAAAAACTTTTGTACTGTTCCTCATTTTGTTGATATCCGCCAATGGCAAATCCGCCAACCCCATTTTTCTGGTCGGTTTCGACCATCGAAATGGTGGTGTTTAATTCAGAGATGGCTAAATAATCGTGTGATCCTGTTTTTCCCGTTGATAATCCGCCAATGGCGAAACCACCTTTTGCTGCGCGTCCTGCAGATTCGTCGAATTTTAATTGAGCACCAACATTCGACATTCTGAAAAACTCGGCTGAAATTGTTTTTCCATTGGATAAACCACCAATGGCAAAACCGCCTTTTGCAGCTTTTTGTTGAGTTGTGTCCAAGTAAAAACGAGTACTATCGGGATTTATGGAAAACAAATTGCTATATCCTTTACCCGTTGAAAGACCACCAATGGCAAAACCGCCTTTTGCAGCTTTTACAGCAGCCATTTTATCGAAATTAAGTTGTGTGGAAGTTGGATCCAATAGAAAATAAGGAGTTAAAACTGACTTTCCATTACTCAATCCGCCAATGGCAAAACCACCCTTTTCGGCTTGCGCAGGATTAATGTTAAACTGAACTCTAGCACTATCGGGCGTCAATACTAAATATTGATTTTGAGATGTCAATCCGGTTACTTGAAGCATTCCTTGGTTCTCACCCTGGTCTTGTAACAACACTTCGACCCCCTTTTCGTTGATATTAAACAGCGATTGACCGTCGGCATTTTTAATGGAAAAAATGGAACTTTGTGGATCTTTGGAATCCAGCCCATCAATTACAACGCCTAGAGAATTAACCCATACCTTATTATTGGCGAGCCAAACATTTCCATCGTGGGTAATTATTTGGCCTTCGGAACCTCCAAATTGAGTTAAACTGTTACCCGACTCCAATGCATACGGCACCGATAATATTTGGGAAACACCAACCAATATATAACTGCCACTGTTTTGGTAATCAATCTCTATCTTTAGATAAGCAATGCCGGAATTCCAATTGATTTCGTCGATATTACCAACCAAAGACTGACCATCTCCCAATACAATGGAAACAATCCCTGTTTGACTCGACACCACAGTATGTGTTTCCGTGAAAACAGGCGTATTCATGGGTTCACCAAAAACAACTGACGACTTTATTAAAGCCGGCTGATTGGATAAGACAATGCCATCGGCACTTCGTAAAACGGCTTGATAAGGAATCCTCAATGGAGCCTGACCCATAACATTTGTAGTATGAAGAATCATTGCTCCCAACAACAAGCAGAGTAGATGTAATTTCATAGTTATGTTTTATTTTAGATCGTTATATCGTGTGAAAATTAAAGTCAATTGAAAAATTCGAGTAAAGTTAAAAATGAAATGGGATTAATCGGTCAGATCAACAAAGAATTAAGAACTCGTTAACAATAACAACGCAACATTTATTCGTTATACACCTACGGTTTTATGAACTCCCAATTAAATTTGAATAAATAGGTTACTAAGATAGGACAAAATGAATAAAAAATCAACGTTCTTATTGCATATTTTGAAAAAGGGCAAAAGCAGGAGGTTAGCAAACAGGGTTACTGCTTGTCTAAGAAGACAACTTCTACTCTACGGTTTTTTTTGCGCCCTTGGTCGGTAGAATTTGGGACTAGGGGTTTAAAGGCTCCAAAACCTTTTATGGATATAAATGAGGAATCAACCCCACCAGTGTTAAAAATATGAGCCACCGATTGAGCTCTACTTCGACTCAAATCCAAATTATATTGTTCTGTACCAACACTATCGGTGTGCCCGTGAATCTCCACAGCAACGTTGCGTTTCAGAATTATTTTCGCCAACGCTTCAACAGCGGGCTTGTCGGTTTCGCTAATGTTAAAAGCGTTAAAATCGAACGATAAAAAAAGATCTACAATCATTTTGGCATCCCTCTTTCGCATCTCTATTTTATGGTTGTTTTTAGACAGAAGAACAACTTCCTTTTCTGTAACCACGTCAATATCAGGGATGTAATTAACAGCTTCAAAGGAATTTGCTGCCAAAAAAACACCAGAATCATACAGATCGTCGCCCACATCAGCAATTGCAATTTTCATTTCGTATTGTACGCCTTGCTCCACTTTTGTGCCCGCTTTAAGAACAGTCGTGAATCCATCGAACATAAAGTATTGCGCCAAATCACTTTTATCCTTATCAAACGTGTCATTAGGAGAATGATGGGGCGATGGTCGAGTGTTTGAGATAAAATATTGGGAGTTACGCTGTTGGTTAATATGATCGACCGTAACAGGGATTCCATTTGGAAGTAGGGCGATGTTTTTCCATGCCTTTGTTCCTTTTTTGCGAATAAGAAAGGCAAACACATCATTAACCCCTTTATTTACAAACTCTGGATACTCTTCGGATCCAAAAAAGTAATCGAAAGATATGGAGTCGGAATGGGGAATAAAATCAATCATAATAACTGCGGCATCGAATGTTGGGCCGCGGGCTATTTGAGAAAGATCCAAATCGCCATGTGTTCCCATGCTCACGCCCGTATTGCCCGACATGTTAGGAGAGCCAACAACATAAGCCATTCCGGCTGAGAGCAATACGCCACTGGAAACAGCAAAGCAGTTGGTACTATTTACAAAATAACCAACGGCATTGTTGCTTCCATAATATCGTAGTTGAAGAACTTCGATACCTCCCTCTTTTTTAAAGAAGATCTCTTTTATCGACGTGTCTGGATTGCGAAGCATTTGTATCCCTAATTGACCATACAAGCTACAGCTGTAGAAAATTAAAGCAATGCCGATTCCAAACAATCGATGTTTCATTCAATCAAGTTCTTAAATTCGTTCCATAAATTGTCGTTGGCAGGCAACGGAGCCATAATACTGATGGGCAGTTTTGTTACCGGATGTTCAAATTCTACTTTTAAGGAGTGTAGGTTTATACCGGCATCGGGATTGGATCGAGGAGCTCCATATTTTAGGTCGCCACGAATGGGACAACCAATTTTAGCAAGTTGACAACGAATTTGATGGTGTCGTCCAGTTTGCAAATCCACATGGAGTAAACAATATTTATTGGATCGTCCAATTAATTCATAATACAAAGTTGCCTTTTTTGCGCCTTTCCCACTTTTATTGGATGCGTGCGACTTATTCTTAACCGTATCTTTCAGTAGGTAATTTTCCAGCGTTCCGGAGAGTTCTTCGGGTTGATTACCAACCACTGCCCAGTAGGTTTTTTTAACTTGTCGATTTTGGAACATTTCATTTAATCGAACCAATGCCTTCGAAGTTTTCGCGAACAAAACCACGCCACTAACGGGCCTGTCAACCCGATGCACAAGCCCTAGATACACTTTTCCGGGCTTGTTATATTTCACTTTTATGTAATCCATTACGATATCGAGCAAAGGCATATCGCCACTTGAATCGCCCTGTACCGGAACGCCTGCAGGTTTATTTACTGCTATAATGTGGTTATCCTCGTAAAGAACCTGTAGTTTAAATATTTGATTGGCCATTAGTATTGTTCGCTTTCGTTTGGAAAATCTCTATTCCGTACATCTTTAATGTAACTGGTAACCGAGCCTGTAATTTCCGCATATAAATTATGGTATCGACGAAGAAATCGGGGCGAAAAATCCTGGTTTATTCCCAACATATCGTGCACAACCAGAACTTGTCCGTCCACATCCTTTCCGGCTCCAATGCCAATGATGGGTATTTTTGCGTTTTCGGCAACCTTTTTTGCTAATACTGCGGGGATTTTCTCCAAAACAATGGCAAAGCATCCTGTTTCTTCGAGCAAAATAGCATCTTCGAGTAATTTTTGAGCCTCTTGCTCCTCTTTTGCACGTACTACGTAGGTTCCAAATTTATGAATCGACTGTGGAGTAAGTCCTAAGTGTCCCATTACGGGGATTCCTGCAGATAAAATTCGTTGAATCGACTCTACAATTTCACGTCCACCTTCTAATTTAACAGCCTGGGCACCCGTTTCTTTCATAATCCGAATTGCCGAACACAACGCCTCTTTGCTATTGCCTTGATAGGTTCCAAAGGGTAAATCGACCACAACCAAAGCCCGTTCCACACCCCGTACCACCGATTGAGCATGATAAATCATATGATCTAATGTAATGGGTAACGTACTTTGATGCCCTGCCATTACATTGCTGGCCGAGTCGCCAACTAAAATAATATCAATGCCTGCTTGATCAATAATTTTCGCCATACTAAAGTCGTAGGCCGTAAGCATTGCAATTTTCTCTTCTCGTAGTTTCATCGCTGTAAGAACATGCGTTGTAACTACCTTTACATTTGATTGTGTTGACATATCTATAAACTTAATATTTCACAAAGATAGATGTTTGGGTAATAATCCAATGAGGTTCTTCTATTTAATCCTATAAAATATCCTTTCGCTTTTGTAAATCAGCAAAGGGGAAGGTGTTTTTACTCAAAAATCTTGCCCAAAACAAACATACCTCCCAAATTTGTCGTACATTAAATAAACATCCTAACTAACCGATTGTTAAACCTAAAACCATCCGCCATGAGACGAATAATAGTAATCCTTGGATTTATGACCATAGCGTGGTTATTATCCGCACAAAACGAAGAGACAGTCTCTGTTTCAAACTCCATTAACTTAATAGGCCTCACCTCGGAAATCAATCTAAGTGGTGCCAATGCCAACTACTACAACACAAGAGGTCTGATAAATGAACAAAACGGCAATTACGAAAAAGCGCTCGACTTTTATAGTAAAGCCGTAAATATTGCCCCAACCAATTGCATCTATCTTTTCAATCAAGGAATTATGCTTCAGAATTTAGATAAACACAACGAAGCAATTGAAGTTTTTGAAATGGTAACGCACCTAGACAAGCTTGATTTTGAAGCCTTTATCGCTCTAGGAGTCAGTTATGGAAAAGCAAAACAATATGAAAATGCCATTGCGGCGTTCGACAACGCCATTGTTTTACGACCATCGTATAGACGCATTTACTATCAACGTGGAATATTTTACAATTTAACGGGGGATTACACAAAAGCACAAAAAGATTTTAAAAAAGCTACTGCCCGTGAACCAAAGTTTGCCAATGCTTGGTACAACAAAGGGGTGAATTATAAAGATATGGATAAGTGGAAGCGAGCCATTCGCGACCTAGACAAAGCCCTTGAAATTAATCCCAACATGGTAGATGCCATTATGGTGCGAGGTGTTTGCTACATGAACTCCGACAAAATAACCGAAGGCACCGCCGATCTGAAACGGGCTGCCGAAATGGGCTCCGAGGAAGCTAAAAGATTGTACAACAAATATTGTGTTGGAGACAACTAAATCAACCTAACAAAACACAAAACCCCAGCCATACGTTGGGGTTTTGTGTTTTATGTGTGGTGGTAGATTTTTACTCGCAATTTTATTTAATAAAAAGCCAGGTTGATATTTTGACTGATTGAAAACTATACGTATATTCGTTGTTGTAAGCAGTAAGACAAGTGAAATATGATTGGATATTTTTAAATACTATAGAAATGAAACAACCCACTATTAGTCCCATAAACATATCAATTGATGCCCGTTTTGAACGGTCAGAAATAGATTATTGCATTGATATTGTTGAAGATCGAATTGCCAGTAAGCAAACCGCAAAATCGTTCCGACACAAGGAAGAGTTAGAGGAGTGTATTCTCCATGACTTTAATCACACCAAGTTAGAAAAAACGCTCTCGTCGCTAATTCCCTACAAGTATCAGCCTTACAGTCTATACCGCATTATTAGCAACAAGGCAAACAATTACATGCTCACCATATTTTACAACGATATAACGGAGAATAACCAAACCAGCGTCACCCTTCCCGACATAAAGGAAAACATTACCGAAATGAAGGAGAATAAAAAAGGTTTTGTATTTGAGGCAACCATCAACAACAATAAAACAAACCTTGTTTTAAAAAGCATCAACTCAGCGAAAAGCACTGTTATAACGAATGTTATTGAAACGTTTCAAAAACACAATATCTTTCCAGAGTATATGGAAATATGGTACATAAAGAAACACGACAAGAAGGTGAAATCGCTCTATATTGTTAATTGTACCCTAAATACGGTTTTAAATAAAATGGATATTCAATCGTTACACGACGACTTTGAACGATATCTCCATCGCTATATCAAACCCATGAGCGTATTCGATATTGTTGGACCTTCCATGGTTGGACCATCGAGTTCGCATACCGCAGGGGCAAATAAAATAGGCAATATTGCCCGAAATATGATTATTGCAAAATCGAAATTCGATGCACAGATTCCAACTTCCATTGAGGTTCGATTATTGAGTTCGTTCCGCGACACAGGTCCGGGGCACTACACTCCATCGGCCATTGGTGGTGGATTGTGGGGACTAGAACCCGATCATCCGCAGATGTTGCAACATGGCGATCCGGCTTTTTTGGTTGCCAATGGAATTGACCTCGAAGGTATGGTTGTCCCCTTTTCGGGATATAAAAAAGGAGCAATTGAGGAGGAGTCGAAATATAAGAACGAGAACAACAATAACATTGCGGAAATTGTCGTATATACCGAATCAGGAAAATACATCATCACTGGATTCTCCATTGGCGGCGGCAACGTTGAGGTGCGATATCTAAACACCCGACTAACAACACCACTTACTGGAAAAGAGGAACTTTACTACCATAATGGGAATATTCTGAAGGCATCAGAAGCCAAAAAATTTGAAAATGCCGTGCTCATTCCGGCTATTGTCACAATATCAGCGCAAGCAAAATCGAATTATAGCACCCCATTCAACTCCTTTGAGGAGCTGGACGATTATCTAAAGCGAGAGAAGAAAAAGTTGATTGACGTGGTTTTTGAAGTGGAATCGAATCTTCAGGGAACTACCACCGAGGAGACGTTAACACGGGTTGCCGAGTACTGGAGAATAATGAAAGCGTCGGTTAAAAAGGGAATTAAGAGCCGTGAACTTTCACTTTTAAAATTAACGGGAAAGGATGCATATAAAATTAATGCGTATGTTAAAAAAAATCCTTTGTTCGATAATATTTATGGTAAAGCTGCCGCCTACGCCGTTGCGGTAAACGAGGTAAACGCAAAATGTGGTGTAATTGTGGCTTGCCCAACGGCTGGATCGTGTGGAATTTTGCCCGGCGTAATTCAGGCATATTCGGAAATAGCGAAGCCTGACAGAACTAAATTGCTGGAATCAATCCTAATATCGGGATTTTTGGGAATGATCCTTTTTAATGATGTAACCACTGCCGGTGCCGATTATGGTTGCCAAGCCGAAGTGGGAACCGGTGCAGCCATGGCAGCAGCAGCACTTACCTATTTAGAAGATGGCAGTTCGCAAGAAATAATACAAGCATTTATTCTGGCCATAAAAAATTCGCTGGGATTAATCTGCGACCCCGTTGCTGGATTGGTTGAGGTTCCTTGCGTCAAGCGCAACGGGATTTTCTCATCCGTTGCCATTAGTGCCTCTTTGATGGCATTAAGCGGCGTTCGGTCGTTTGTTTCGCCCGACGAGGTTATCCTTACCATGAAAGAGGTGGGCGATAAATTGCACCACGATTATAAGGAGACTGCCGGTGGCGGGTTGGCTAAAACACGGGATGGGAAAGCAGTTGACAGAGCTTTTGAATCGGAAGTAAGACGATTCTTTGGGGAGAAATAGTTGGGTTTGATAAAATCATTCTACGATGCTGAATAAATACCATCCAACAAACCACACTATTTACAAAAAACCAGTATCTTGTAAACCCTAAATTAAAACAAGGTATGTTTAGCGGTTCATGCAATGAATGAAAATTAAAAATGAACTTTGAATATGGAAATTAGCGTATTTAGTTTTACTTAACTAACAATTAAGTCGTTAGCCTAAGGTTGTTAATACTAAAAAACGTGCATTGATAGAATTCTAACAAATAATAACTTTTAAATGAATAAAAGCATATTTATAGTTCTTGTTTTTTTTGGAAATCTATTCCAACCAACCAATTTAACTGCTCAGAATTATGTTGCTGGTGGGGATTTTGATTATGCACCATTTTCTTTTATCGATAAAGCCGGAAAAAACCGAGGACTCGATATTGATGTCCTAGAAGCCATTTTTGAAGGAAGCAACATAAAGCTAAACTACCATCTTAGTGCATGGGACAGTGCGCTATTCTATATTCAAACCGGGAAAATTGATATTATAACAGGAATTATATTTTCGGAAAATAGAAGCAAATTTTTTGATTTCACAACGCCTATTCACACTGAATACTATTCAATTTTTATCCGTTCCGATTTACCATTTGACAATTTATCAAGCCTTTATGACTACAAACCCATAATATTAGACGGTGATATATCCATTGATGCCTATCTTATTCCCATGGGACTATTCAAAAACCACCTTGTTGCAGCATCGTTGCCAGAAGCCCTTGCAGGAATAGAATCGGGATTGGCTGACTATGTAATTGCTCCCAACATACTCGGAATTAATGAAATTGAAACAAATAGTTATAAAAACATTGAAGTTAAAGGACCGCCCATAATTCCAAGTATCTATTGTTTGGCCGTGAAAAAGGGGAACACCCTGTTGCTCAATATTTTAAATCAGGGAATCGAAGTATTGCGGAAAAGTGGAAAACTTTATGAAATACAAAAGAAATGGAAAATTAATGAAGGATATGACGCAAAATATAATCGAAGAACTAAAATTATTTGGTTTGGTTTTATAATCGCCATTCTATTATTAACCCTTGTTTTTGTTTGGGTTTGGCTCCTTCGTATGCGAATTAAACAAAAAACGGCAACGATATTTCTTAAAAATCAAGAATTACAAAAAAGTGAGGAGAAGTTTAGAATCATAACTGAAAACTCGAGCGATATAATCTGGCATATAGACAGCAATTTTTGTTTAACCTATATTAGCCCTGCCGATGAACGAGTTAGAGGGTTTAAAAAAGAAGATATTCTTGGAAATTCTCTTTTCTCTATTCTGAAACCAGAAGGGATTGAGTTACTAAAGGAGGCAAATAAAAAGCGAATCATTGACCATCGCAATGGGATTGCCCCAGTCCCAGTAATTTACGAGTTAGAACAACTTTGTACGGATGGCAGTTGGGTTTGGGTCGAGGCTACGGCAATGGCCTACTTTGAGCCCGATGGTACTATTTCAGGTTATCACGGAGTTACGAGGGATATTTCGGAACGAAAAAAAGCGGAAAAGAAACTTTTAGAACAAGAGATCCTATTAAGAGAGCATATAGCTACGAAAGACAAGCTATTTTCAATCATTGCCCATGATCTAAAAAGTCCGTTCAATGCCATTTTAGGGTTTTCGGAACTATTGATTAAAAACTCAGCCCATTTTGAAGCGGATACATCTAAAAAGTACTCCGAAATTATTAATACATCCGCCAAAAACACCCTAATTTTACTCGATAATTTGTTAAGCTGGGCAAAAGCACAAACGGGACAAATTATTTATAATCCTGAGAATGCAGACTTGTCGGCCATTGTTAAGGAAATATTGAGTATGTCAGATTCCGTGGCAAAAATCAAAGATATAACGTTAAAATTCAATCAAACCGGAGATATCGAAGTCTATGCCGATACCGATATGTTGAAAACAATTTTACGAAACTTAATTTCCAATGCCATAAAATTCACCTATCCAAACGGAAAAATTACGGTTTATGCTACTCAAAATCAAAATAGTATTGAACTTGCAGTTTCGGACAATGGAATTGGGATGAGTGAAGAGACGCAAAACAAACTATTTGTGATTGATAAAGAATCAATAACTCTGGGAACCGCCGACGAAAAAGGATCCGGTCTGGGGCTGATCCTTTGTAAAGAATTTATTGAAAAACATGGCGGAAAATTATGGGTTGAAAGCGAAATTGGCAAAGGAAGCACATTTAAATTCACATTGCCTTTGCTAGCGGCTTTTTCTCATCCGTTGCATTAGTACCGTGCCTCTTTAATGGCATTAAGCGGCGTTCGGTCATTTGTTTCACCCAATGAGGTTATCCTCCATAAAAGAGGTGGGCGATAAATTGCACCACGATTATAAGGAGACTGCCGGTGGTGGTTTGGCTAAAACACGCGATGGGAAAGCAGTGGACAGAGCTTTTGAATCGACAGTAAGACGATTCTTTGGGGAGAAACAGTTGGGTTTAACAACCGTTTAAATAATAAAGATACCAAGAAGTAGAAACGAACCATCTGCAACCGAAATAAAGCCTTTGAAATTAATCTTTACAGGGTCTATGCCATCATGGTGCGGGGAGTTTGTGACATACACTCCCATAAAATCAGAAAAGGGGTCGCCAATATGAAATCATTTTGCAACCCTTTGAAGTAAGATAGACAGAAAGATTTGTGCAGTTTTACAACAATACAATTTACTTAAATACAAAAGAATAACTCAGAGAGGGGATAAAAGGAAACATGGTTCGTTTTGATATTAAGACTTCATTGTGATTTTGCCTAGTGATTTCATTCGGAAAGTAAGAATATGGATTTTTGCGATTATATATATTGTATATGCTTATATTCCAAGTTCTTGTTCCATGTTTTTTCTCTTTTCTAAGGTTTAAACTTATGTCGAGTCGATGATACGATTCAGCCCGAACGGAATTCTTTTCGTTATACAAATAAACTTCTTCTTCGTAATTGTTTCCAAAATCAACGGGTCCTAAATCAACAACATTATATTTTCCGGTTGGGAATGTTAATGCCATTCCAGTGCCATAAACCCAAGTTGCCGAAAAATCGATGTGTCGATTTATTTGTAAATTATATACAATACTTACATCGTGGGTTCTGTCGTAACTAAAAGGAAAGGCTTTTCCATTGTTAATTCCGTCAAAAGTTCGTGTGTTTCTACTATAGGTATATCCTACCCAACCCGTCGATTTGCCCAATCTTTTTTGAAGTAGGAATTCAACGCCATATACTTCCCCAAAACCGTGTATCTCAACTTTATCCTCCCAATCGTAACCCAATCCTGTAAACGAAGATCCTTCTTTAAAAGCAATTAAGTTACTCATGGTTTTATAAAATGCTTCCGAACTAAATTCAAACTCCTCCGATAATGTTGTTGTTACAGCAAAGGCATATTGTGTAGATTGCGCAGGGACAATTTTATCCGTCGAAGGCATCCAAAAATCGACAGGCATCATCGTTCCTGTTGAACTAATCATGTGAACGTGTTGTTGCATTTTGCTGTATGCTGCACTTACGTTAACTCTGTCATTGATTAAATATCCAAGCAATAGTCGAGGTTCAAAGGATAAAAAGGTTTTTCCGGATGTCAACGAATAACTGGCTAATCGCAAACCCGCATTGGCCGATATTCCATGAAATAAGTTGATCCTATTTTCCACATAAATGCCTGATTCCAAAGCATTTATTTTGGGAGCATCGGAATTTTCATCAATAACTTGATTTCCACTATTTTCTTGAGAAAGTCTCAATAAACCAGGCGTGTAAAAATGATACGTTCCTATTACACCATATTTTATTTGATAATTGTTGTTTATTTTGTATTCAAGGCTCTTATGTATGCTAAAATCGCGTACTCCAGAGTAAAAGAGACGTGATGTGGTCATATCAACATCGGAATTTTTCTGTGCATAATCAAATATCGATTTATACCGATATTGAGTAAAAGAGACAACCAAATTACCAAAAAGTGAAGGATTATATACTCTATTCCAACGAAATGCACCCAGATAATTACCCCAAACTTGACGTGTTTTTAGAAGATTTGAATTACCATTTGCCTTATCCTTCATCTTTACAGAAAACGCATCATCTCCCATATAAAAGCTAAAATAAATGTTATTTTTAGGATCTAAAACTCTGTGCCATTTGGCATTAACATCATAAAACGTATAACCCATACTTCCGTTTCCCGAAGATGCAATATTAGACAATAGACGCATAAATACATCATACATAAATCGGCGTGCTGAGAATAAAAATGACGAGGTATCTTGTTTAATTGGACCTTCGATAAGAATTTTGGAAGAGAGCATGCCGATTGTAAATTCGGAGGCTCGTTCACGTTTATTTCCCTCCTTCATTTTAACATCTAAAACGGAAGAGAGCCGAGTGCCATATTCAGCGGGAAATCCACCTTTTATGAGCTGTGTTGAATTAATGGCATCGCTATTGAAAATACCGGCAAATCCACCAAGATGGTTAACATAGTAAAGTGGAACATCGTCTAAAAGGATTAAATTTTGATCTGGAGAACCCCCACGAACATACAGAGCACTAAAACCCTCATTTCCACTTTGGACGCCCGGCATTAATTGATACGCTTTAAGAATGTCTTTCTCGCCGCCCATGGATGGCAGCAAGTTTAAATCCTTTTTGGAGATACGAATGGTACTTATTTGATTGCGCTTTTCAATTGGAAGAACCCTATTTGCAGTTACAGTTACTTGACTTAATTCATTGGATGTTTTTAATTTGATGTGGAGTATCGAGTCCGTCATTTTTAGCAAGATTTCCGTCGGATTGTAGCCCACATAAGTAGCCATAATTATTTGATCTTCATGTGTATCCGAGGGAATACTCAACGAGAAATACCCATATCCATTGGTTGTTGTTCCTTGTTCTTTTGCTTTCACAAATACATGAGCACCAATCAGTTTTTCTTGCGATTGTACGTCATAAACATACCCCGAAATTATTCGTGTCTGACTAAATAAACTGAAAGAGAATGTGAATAATAGGTTAAAAAGAACGTATTGTTTCAGAGAAATCATAATTGCCAAATAAAAATAGAAACACAGAAAAATGAACGTTTTGTAGGCATTAAAAAACTATTAATTAGCATAATATGGGACAACGAACGTAACCGTATCCATGGTATAAGCAGCAAATACTCCGTATCCATTTTCAATATTTGTCTCTACGGGAATTGGCTCATTTACGCCAGTCCAGATGGTTGGAGTTTGAAGAAACAAGTGTTTGTAATAACTTTGTTTATATCGATAATAAGCTTCGGTAACATGCAATAAATAAATCGTGGAGTTGCAGTATTTTTCAGGGTAACTGGGATATGGTCTGTCAAAAGCAAAGCCGATATTTATTGAATCTGTGTTGAATAAATGGTCGTTAAATAGTAATGATCGGGGTTCGTACTGCAGAATCTCCTCGCTAAGAATTGAAGGATGCCGACTTTTATACTCCATAGGAAAAGAGCGTTTGTATTCTCTCGTTTCTTCGTTATAATAAGTGTGAAATACCAATACTTCATAAAAATTGGCTTCTCCCCTAATGTCCTTAAAACAGACGGTCAATTCAGAGAATGAATCTCCATAATTATCAATAAACGTATTATGGGAAAATTGATGGTTTTCAATTGAAATAGGTTTTGGAATTATGGTTTGCGATGAAATTGCCATAGCGTTATTTATGAACTCAATATGCAAAGTATCATCGGGTTTGGGAATAAACGTAGAGTGGTAAAAATCACCATCGCACAACAGTCGCTCTTCGAAATTTCCATTGACAAACAAATCAACCTCCGCTAAAATGATCTCATTTAAACCGTTATTATAATCCATGATACTATAACTCGGCGTAATGCTGATTTTTAAGCATTCGTTAATCGTTGGATAAGCTTGGATTACGGGCTTAATATCAGGATCGGGCAAATCTAAATTTGCATATGATCCACATGAAACACAAAAGCACGTAAATGCCATAAAAACAAACAAGTAAATGATATTTTTCATAATGTTAGTAGTGTGTTTTAATGATTCTTTGTCTGCAATACAGCTTTTTACGCTCCGTCATTTTATTACCAGTGGAAATTAATTCTAAAAGTTGGTAATATTTTGTAGGCATCAATAAGTGTTTCTTGATGCGTTATTTTAACCATAAGATCCATACTCAGTTTATTGCTATATAGGTAAAAATTAAGCCCAGGAGCAACAAAATAATTCAATTGAAAAAGACTACTATTAGTTACTCCCCATGAGGAAGGTAAATCTCCATCAAATTTTGTTTTATAATATTCGTAATAGGCATTAAGTTCAATAAAAGGGTGTACTTTTTTATGAGCAAAGAGCGTATAACGAGTAAAAATCCCTAACCCAAGTCTAGTAACGTTGGCTATTTCTTTCGATTGATTATAAAATGTAAACTCCGATCCAATGGTAAAATGATTCCTGTTTTCCACAGAATACCGCAATGCTCCGGTTATTCCAAACTTGTCACTATCAGGGGATTGAAAGTGCATTAGTTTATTCGGATCCTTATATGGATTCAGCTGAATACCAACGTATTGTTCTTTTATGCTGAAAAAGCTCGATTTATCTTGAGCCAACAATCGAGCCGACATCAAGAGAGCGAT
>JAQVXQ010000194.1 GCA_028709085.1 Salinivirgaceae bacterium
TTTACCCAGGTAGAGATTCAATACCAACAGGTTGAAAATCTTTTGCGAAACGACTATCCTGATAACAAAAAACTGGCACAAGAAAAAGCGGATGTTGAATCAATTAAACGTTTGTTAGACAGCATTAAAGCAATACAATGGTTTGTAAAACCTTTACTGGGAAAAGGCAATGAACCCGAAAAAGAGAATAAATTTTATGGCGAATTTACCGTTTTATGGGAAGCTTTAAACCAAATTACACCGCTCTATAATAAAGTTCGAAATTTTGTTACCAGCAAACCGTATTCCGATGAAAAAATAAAAATCAATTTCGAAAATAGTTACTTTTTATCAGGTTGGCCGCAAGATTATGAATCAAAGGGTGGTTTGATATTTGAAAAGGATGGGTTGTTTTATTTGGCGGTGAATAATAAAAAATTGTCGCAATCCGAAAAATCAATGCTTACTGAGAATTTTCATGAAAATCCAGCTAAAAGGATTGTACTTGATTTCCAGAAGCCTGACAATAAGAATGTACCACGAATATTTATTCGCTCAAAAGGGGATAATTTTGCTCCAGCTGTCCAAGAATATAATTTACCAATCGATGATATAATTGATATATATGATAAAGGTAAATTTAAGACTGAATACCGGAATAAAGGCGGACAAGATTATTTGGAATCATTACATAAACTGATTGACTATTTTAAGTTGGGATTTAAGAGTCATCAATCCTATAAGCATTACGATTATATATGGAAACCTACAAATGAATATCGTGACATAGCCGAATTTTATAAAGATGTTATAGTTTCGTGCTATAGGGTTAATTTTCAGAATGTTAATTGGAGTGTCGTAGAATCGTTTGTAAGTCAAGGTAAATTTTATCTTTTTCAAATTTACAACAAAGACTTTTCTCCGAATAGTAAAGGGACACCCAATATGCATACGTTATACTGGAAAATGCTCTTCAACGAAGAGAACCTGAAAAATATTGTATATCAACTCAATGGACAAGCCGAAGTGTTTTATCGCAAGTTGAGTATTAATGATGAAAACCGAGTAATTCATAAGGCAAAGGAGAGTATTGCCAATAAAAATGAATTGAATACGAAAAAACAGAGCGTTTTCGATTACGATATCATAAAAGATCGCCGATATACCATGGACAAATTTTTGTTCCATGTGCCAATTACACTGAACTTTAAGAGTGAGGGGTTGAACAATATAAACACAAATGTAAATAGTTATCTACAAAGGTCAAAAAACACGCATATTATTGGAATAGACCGTGGTGAACGACACTTGCTTTATCTGACGCTTATAAATCCAAAGGGAGAAATTGTAAAACAATTTTCGCTCAATGAAATTGTAAATGAATATAATGGAAATACCTACAAAACAAACTATCATGATTTGCTGGACAAACGCGAGAAAGCGCGGTTGGACGAACGCGAAAGCTGGAAAACAATTGAAACCATTAAAGAACTGAAAGAGGGATACATAAGCCAGGTTATTCATAAAATAACCGATCTCATGGCAGAATATAGCGCAATAGTAGTGCTCGAAGATTTGAACTTTGGTTTTATGCGTGGTCGCCAAAAAGTGGAGAAGCAAGTTTATCAAAAGTTTGAGAAAATGTTGATTGACAAACTGAACTATTTGGTTGACAAGCAAAAGGGTGCAAGTGAATTTGGAGGGACGCTAAAAGCATTGCAATTGACAAACAAATTTGAGAGTTTTAAGGCTATGGGTAAACAAAATGGATTTCTATATTACGTTCCTGCTTGGAATACTTCGAAAATAGATCCAGTAACGGGTTTTGTGAATTTTTTTGCAACAAAATACGAAAGTACGGATAAAGCAAAAGAATTTTTCGCAAAATTTAAAGCAATACGATTTAATGCTCAGAAACAATATTTCGAATTTGTTGTCGATAACTACACTCTATTTAATGCTAAGGCCGAAGGAACGCAGCAAAATTGGACAATATGCACTTACAGCGATCGGATAAAAACATTTCGAAATCCTGAAAAGAACAACGAATGGGATAATCAACCTATTATTTTGACACAGGCATTTATAGATTTTTTCAAAAAACAGGGAATAGATCATACGGTAAGCAATTTAAAGGAGCTGATAATCAGTCAACAAACCAAAGATTTTTTTGAAGGTTTATTGCAATTGTTCAAATTAACCGTTCAAATGCGAAACAGCATTACCAACAGCGATGTCGATTTTTTGATATCGCCTGTTGCGGATAAAAACGGCAATTTTTATGACAGCAGAACCGCTGGTCTTGAATTACCCAAAGATGCCGATGCCAACGGAGCCTACAATATTGCCCGCAAAGGACAATGGGTATTAGAACAGATTCGTAAACCCGATGCAGACCTTAAAAGATTGAAATTGGCCATTTCCAATAAAGAGTGGTTGCAATTTGTACAAAAATGATGGTGTAATGTCAACCCCCGATAAATTCCGAAATAAATATCGTATTCCATCGGCACGGTTGCAACAATGGAATTACGGTTGGAATGGAACCTATTTTATTACCATTTGCACCCACAAACGGGTTCATTATTTTGGGGAAATTGTGGATGGTTGTTTTGGTTTTGATGGTGGGGCGCACGTAGAGACGCAAAATTTTGCGTCTCTACCAAACCCAAACCCAAACCCAAACCCAAACCCAACGTCACCATCCAATTCAACCCAAAAAACCATGAAATTCACCGAATTGGGCGAAATGGCGCATAAATGTGCATTGGAAATTCCACACCATTTCCCGTTTGTGATTATCAATGAATTTGTGGTCATGCCCAACCATGTTCATTTGTTGTTTACGATTGATAAATCGGATGGGAATGACGACGGTGGTAACGTAGAGACGCAAAATCGTGACGTAGAGACGCAAAATCGTGACGTAGAGACGCAAAATATTGCGTCTCTACCATCACCATCCCAAATCCAACCGATAAATATGGCAGGGAATAAATTTGGACCCCAAACCCAAAATGTGGCATCCATTATCAGGGGGTATAAAATTGGGGTAACAAAATTTGCACGTCAACAGGGATTCGATTTTCGTTGGCAGAACCGATATCACGATCGCATTGTTCGCAATGGGGCTGAATATGAACGCATTCGAGGATATATCCAACAAAACGTCACAACATGGGATGTCGATATTAATAATATATAACATTATGGAAGACTATATCTTAATTTCAACCCTCAACGATTTTATTTTTTGTCCCTATTCCATCTATTTACATAATATATACATGGGAGGCGACGAAAATTTGGTGCATGCAAAACCTCAAAAACAAGGAAAGGCAGCGCACGAAACCATTGACGAAAAAAAATACAGTAGCCGTAAAAGTGAAATTACCGGATTAGCGGTTTATAGTAGTGAATTTGGATTGATGGGCAAAATTGATTTGTATAAAGGAGACGAAAAAACGTTAATTGAGCGCAAATATCAGTTAAAAAACATCTATCGGGGGCAAATATATCAATTGTGGGCACAATATTTCTGTATGTTGGAAATGGGTTATGAGGTGAATAATATTGCGTTTTATGAGATATCGCAAAACAAAACACATCCTGTGGAGATTCCAACCGACATCGATAAGCTTGAGTTACAGGAATTTATTCAACGTTTCCGCAGCTACGACCCAACACAACCCATTATCGTAAATATTAACAAATGCACCCATTGCATTTATTGCAATTTGTGCGATAAAACCACAGCTGAAAATGGTTACTCATAAAGATTTAGAATTCAGAACGATCTTTGTTATCAATTGCATTGAACACAAAAACTTACGTGTCCATAGCGGAGAATTGTTGCTCGAAGATAGTAAAGAGAAGAAAACCCTAACAAAGTTACCCTTTCAGAAAATATTGGCTCTTTTTGTTGTAGGACACATCTCTATAACTACACCACTTATTGAAAAGTGTACCAAATATGGAGTACCATTGGTGGTTATGAAACCAAATTTCAGACCCGTATTTTTTTATTCAATTACGGCTGAGGCAAACTTTCTGTTGCGCCGCCGACAGCATGAATTGGTGAAAGACGATTTAACCATTGCCCGTCTTTTGGTCGAAAATAAAATCAAAAACCAATTAGCGTTGTTGGATAAAACTCGCATGAAAAATCCTAAAATTTCACAAGTGAAAGATCAGTGCGAAAAAGCGATTCAAAGCATTCCCAACATTACTGAATATTCAAAACTCATGGGCGTGGAAGGGCGCATTGCAAAATCGTTTTTTGCAACCTATTTTAATGAACAAGATTGGAAATTGCGACAACCCAGAACTAAAGTTGACCCGTTAAACAGCACGCTTGATATTGGTTAAACTATTTTATTTAATTATATTGAAGCATTTACGCGTTTATTTGGGTTTGATCCATACATTGGTGTTTATCATCGCCTTTGGTTTAAGCGTAAGTCTTTAATTTGTGACCTCATGGAACCGTTTCGGTGCATTATCGATCGTCAGGTACGAAAGGCATTTAATACGGGACAATGCAAGGTTGACGATTTTAAACTCATTAAAGGCGAATTTCATTTGAAATACGAGCTCAGCAGCGAATACACAAAAATGTTTTATAGTGCCTTGATTCCCTATAAGATGGAGGTTTTTATCTATATCCGCGATTACTACCGTTCATTTATGCAGCAAAAAAGCGTCGATAGTTATCCCCAGTTTCAAATCTAAAGATTAAGCTATGCTTGTTATTAGTTACGATATTTCAAATGATAAACTCCATACTCAGTTTATGAAGATGATTAAAAAGCATGGAGCAATACGGCTGCAATACTCGGTTTATGAGCTAAACAATACAAAACGGGTAAAAGATATAATGAAGGTGCAAATTGAATCACGCTTTGCGAAACAATTCGATGGTGGCGATAGCATCTTTGTTTTTGAGACCGACAGCCAAACAGCTGTAAAATATGGCAATGCCATACATCGCGATCAGGATATGCTCTTTTTTACATAACAAACCATGGTTTCTATTTTTCGTTTCTGTTGAGTTATTGTTTAATTAAGTTGTTATTAATCAGGAATATGATTCAGTTTTATTCTTTAGATAAAAACAGAAAGGGGGGTAAATTAAGGATTAATTTATTTGTATCGAACCCTTTATTTACCTACCTTTACGCAGGAATTAAATTCCGGTAGAGGTCTAACCGACTTTTAAAATTTCTACTATTGTAGATTATTCGCTCAATAGTTTCACCTTCGTTAGTCTAACCGACTTTTAAAATTTCTACTATTGTAGATCCGTTACTTGCATCGACAACT
>JAQVXQ010000195.1 GCA_028709085.1 Salinivirgaceae bacterium
ATACACACATGTTTCGGTCTCGAAAGAACAAACCAAATGGTATCCGCAATGTCGTCCGGAGTTAATGGATCAAACCCATCATAAACGACTTTTGCTCGTTCTTCGGCACCTTTGAATCGAACCAGCTAAAACTCAGTTTCTACCAATCCGGGACAAACTCCGGTTACTTTTACGCCGTAGGGCAACATATCGAGGCGCATTCCTTGAGTAAGTGCTTCAACTGCGTGCTTTGTGGCGCAATAAACTGCACCTTTTGCATAGGTTTCTTTTCCAGCAGTGGAACCAATATTTATAATATGACCCGTTTTGCGCTCCACCATTTGGGGCATAACCAGTTGGCTGATATTCAAAATTCCCTTAATATTTGTGTCAATCATTTGATTCCAATCGTTGGGATCTCCATCTTGTAATAAGTCCAATCCAGCAGCCAGACCCGCATTGTTGATTAAAAAATCGATGTTTTTCCACTCCAGTGGCAAAGTGTTCCATGCGTTTTCGGTATCTTTAGCATCGCGAATATCAAAGGACAGAAGTTTGATTTCAACCTTGTATTTTGACTCTATTTCCGTCTTTAATTCGGTTAAACGTTCTTTTCGTCGGCCGGTTAAAATTAAGCTAATGCCCTCTTTTGCAAGTGCATAGGCGGTTGATTTTCCAATTCCTGAAGTAGCACCAGTTATGAGTGCTTTTTTGTTCGAGTTCATATTGTATATTTTTATAGTTATCCGGATTCAAAGGTAACGGATTTGGCGCTATTTTGAAAGGTTTCCGTACAATTCCTATGTGTATTTGTTGAGATGTTGAGTTGTCGATATGTTTAGTTGGCAATTTTCAAAAAGCGTACTCTGATTACCAGTCATAATTAAAACTTGACTTTTACATTCTGCAATTTCGAGTACCTTTAAATAATTTTTATCCGTGGCTAGGATAATTCTCAATCTTAGTTAAATAATGATTATTTTTGTTGAATAGTTTATACGTTCAATTTGTTGGTGTGTATATATTCGTGGTTTTTAAATTTCACGAAATCATCTTTGCCAAAGTTTAATAACGTATTGCAAGTCCCTATCTAATATTGAAATGAATATGAAATTTTTGTTTTGTCCGCAGTGCGGAATACGACGTTTTCATTTGAAAAACGAAAAAGGAGAAACCCTATTGGTTCAAATAACCCGTGAGTTTGTAATTGTTCCTGTAAACACAAACGAATCTGTGGAGGGATTCGACCAAACAACACTTTACTGTTTGGGTTGTTCGTGGATAGGAACGATTAAAGAGTTGAAAACAGTGTCGGTTTAATCTCAATTATATAATTGAGATTAGCTGTTTCAAACGACCTTTTTTAGAATTTTCTCGATCTGTTCTGTAGAAGTAAATAACAATACAACGTAAACTTTATATTCATATATAGCTTCACTCATAAATAAAAACATGCGCAACAGACTCAATTTCAGTATTTTAATTCTATTTTTATTTGCAATAGCAACCCTATTTACTAATTGTAAAACACGGGAGAAAAGTCAAAACACGAACAACACGAGAGTTGAGAATTTCGATCAATTTTACAATCGATTTCATTCCGACAGTCTCTTTCAGATTTCGCGAATAAAAATTCCTCTCAAAGGAGCTATTATTGATGGTGAAGGAACCCGAGTGTGGACAAAATCCAATTGGCATTTGATGAAAGTGAAAATCTATGATCTTGATACTGCCGTTTATAAGGTTGAATATAAGAAACATGAACACACTTTTACTGAAAAGTTTTGGATTGAAGATTCTGGATTTTCTTCTGAATATCGTTTCGAACTTCTTAAGAGAAAATGGTTTTTGGTATATGCTTTGGAAAGCAATTTGTAATTCTTTTGAGATTTCGATTTAATTTATATTCGTTTGTTTTTAAATCAATAAAAAACTTTATTTTTGTTGTTCTGATCAAGAAAATATCATTTTTGAAAAGGTAAACATCAACCTTAAACTATGACTAATCTGCTCTATCTAAACGACACATATCTTTTTAAACATTTAGCAAAGGTTATTAATGTACTTGAAAATGAGTTTGGAACAGCTCTAATTTTGGATCAAACCATATTTTATCCTCAAGGTGGTGGACAACCTTCCGATATTGGAAACATCGTTTCTGATTATGGGAAATTTGAAGTGAATAACGTTCGACTGGACGAAAACGGGGTAGTATTGCACTATGGAGGTTTTACGAAGGGGGAGATAAAGGTTGGGGAAACAGTCACTTTATTGATTGATCACGGACATCGATTGCATTCTGCCAGATTGCATTCTGCGGGGCATCTATTGGATTGTGCCGTCGAAATTGTTGGTTTAGATTTGATCCCAACCAAAGGGTATCATTTTGCCGATGGCTCGTATGTTGAGTACGAGGGCGTTATTGAAAGTGATGATAATGTTAAGGATCGAATCCAAGTGGCTGTGGATGAATTGATAGCGCAAAATCTAAAAGTCGAAACGGTGGCTTATTCGGTTGAAGAGGCAACGGCAAGAGATATTTATGCTCCGGCAGGAAAGTCGGTTCGCGTTGTTAACTTCGAGGGTTTTGATGGTTGTGGATGTGGTGGTACACACATTCAGTCGTCGAAAGAGATTGGTCAGATAATCGTTCGGAAAATTAAATCAAAAAAAGGCAACACTCGCATTTCCTACACCTTAGAGTCCTAAGATTTTTATAATCAAATAGTTTTGTTGTGTTTTATAAATGTTAATTTGTAGGATTACACATATTTACTCCGGTTTACATGATACATAATGGATAACAAAGTTGTTTGTCTATCGCTGTTCTTGAAATAGATTGCAAAAAAATCCCTCTTAATGTTGATTAATTAAGAGGGATTTTTTTAACTCGACCGTGGACAAACGAAAGATGGATAAGGTTCCTTTTTTACATTGTTTTTAATTTTATTCCAATATACACCGTTCTTGGCATTGCAGGACCGTATATGTAATCGCTATTTTGATTTCTGTAATTATCGAAATCTATTTGATATACATTGGTTACGTTTTTTATCCCACCGTATATTTCTATTCCTGAGTCGATTGATTTTATAGGGAATGTATATCCTAATTTAAGGCTTATTTCTGCGTATGAATCGGCTGTTTTGTACTCATTTGGCGTTAATGCTATATCGGGCGAGAACTAAGCTTGGAGCATCGACCCGGTGTATATGCTACTTACCGACATATTAATTCGGTCTGTGGGAAATAGCATTAATGTAAAATAGCCATAATCGTTGGGCGACCGTAGAAATTCTCTTTTCGATTCAAGTCCTTCAATGTTTTCTACAGCCTCATCGTGCAAACTTGATTGTAGGGTAAACCCTGCTTCAATTTGAGCTTTCTTATTGTAATTTGCTCTTAGTTCAAGGGTTGCCCCTTTTACTGTAGCACCCGGACCATTCTGTTTTATAAATTGTTCGCCAAGGTTATCTACTCCAATGGGTTGCAAGTGGAATGCGTCGGCTAGTTTAGTATAAAAGCCTTCAAGTGTAAATCCTAAAATATACATTTGCTGTGGATAATCGAAATTTACGGAACCGCTAAAACTGTTTGAGCGTTCTTCTTTTAAGTCGTTGGCCAACGAAATACGCGAAACTCCTCCTCCAGCAAAGGCTATATGCATATCTGCATCAAAGGCTTGTGGAGCTCTGAATCCGGTTCCCCAGGTAAAACGAAATTGAGTGTAATCTTGTAATTTGTAAAGCAGCGAAAGTCGTGGGCTAACAATCGGGTGATTGAGTAGATTGTGTTTGTCGGCTCTTAATCCGGCCAAAAATGTGAACGATGATGAGATTTTCCAATCACTTTGAAAAAATGCGCCTATATTTTCCGTTTTTTGGTTGGTTCCATATCCATATTGAGGAATTGAGTCAACAATATCATCCACAATATATTCAAGCCCAGCGGTGATGGTGTTGCTTCCGTTTAAAAAGTTGTGAATACGATGATTTATTTGAGTACCTCCTTGTAGGGTGAGATTGTCGGTATTCCCATAGGGTGGATTTTTCAAATGCGCTGACTCTGCTTCAGAAAATTCTAAATCCGACGCATAGTCTGTCCGAATGGGATAAAGTCCGGTGTAATGTTTTCTATCCGTATTTTGTCCAGCAACGTAGGCGATAAACGAACTATTATCCTCATTGAAATTTATTTGATAATCAACACCTCCCATAAATATGTTGTGTATTCTCTCTTCCGATTGTTGCGCCAAATGGGCTAATTTATCTGTTATTTCGCCACCATACCGATATTCGTATAGGCTGGTAAAGTTTAACTCTACTTTTTGATTGGGTGTTGGTTGATAAAAAAGGTTTCCACCAAAAGAGTTATTCCTTAATTCGGGGAGCTCCGAGAATCCATCTCTCTCAATTGTTTGTGTTCCATCGACATTAAGAGTAACTCCCGGGTGATCATAAGCTTCGCGGTATTGTCTGTTAACAAACAACACAGCACCAGCATTTCGTTTTTTCGACACCATGGTAATATTGGCACTCATTACGTTGTCAAGTGCCTGTTTATTAATTTGGTGAGTTGTGTAACTAACGCTATAATCGGTACTTTTGGGAATATTTGTTATTATATTTACCGTTCCACCAATGGCACTTGAACCGTATAGTGCAGAACCGCCGCCCCGAACAACTTCTATGCGGTCAACCATATTTGCAGGAATTTGTTCCATTCCGTATAGACCAATTAACGGACTAAATACGGGTCTGCCGTTAATTAAAATCTGGGAATAACCACCGCCAAGCCCATTCATGCGTAATTGTGTATAGTTGCAGGTTTGACAATCGGTTTCAATTCTTAATCCCGGCTGAAATTTAAGTCCTTCGGAAATATTGCATGCCTGAACCGCCTCCAAATTTTTACGACTCATGATGTTTACTATCACCGGAGTTTCGGTTTTTCTCTTAAAGGTTTTTGTTCCTGTAATTACCACTTCATCAAAAGTCATGATGTCTTTTTCTAAAACAAAATTTATTTCTATCGATTTGCCGGCTTCAATATTCACCTCTTTTTTGACCGTTGTATATCCGATTGATTTTGCCACAATAACATGTTTTCCAACAGGTAAATCAATCATCATTTAGTGTCCTGTGGCATCCGTTGCGGTTCCCGTAGTAGTTCCATCAAGATAAACTGTAGCAAAGGGTAGATGTTCGCCTTCTGCTTGAACATCTCCAAAAATATTGGCATCTGTATGTTGTGCTTGGACATTTAAAACCAACAAAGAGCCTAAAAATAGTAGGGTTGTAATTCGTTTCATTTTTTTAATC
>JAQVXQ010000039.1 GCA_028709085.1 Salinivirgaceae bacterium
AGGCTTGACATAAATATATTGATGCTATGCCCAACAATCAGTATTATGATCATAAAGAATACCCCAATAATACTTCCGCTGACGGATAAAGCAAGGCTATTGAACACAAATCCGAGAATTGCCGATGAAATTCCCACGGCAAAAAGTCGGATATACGACAATAAGTCGCCCAACATTCCTGTTACCATATTGTAAGTGTCCCAAAGTCCGGCACCAATATTTATGAGTGGATTTCGGGTCAGATTATTCAATACAAGGATCATAAAGCCTCCAATACCTAAAACTACATATTGCAAGATATTTAGGGTCGCTTCGGGTAAAACCGCTTGGGTTTTTAATCCATAAATGGTAATGAGACCAATAATCAGAAATATCCAACCGATGGTTCCAAGGGCTAATTTCCATCCAAACACTTTGCATTCGTTGATGGCTTTTAAGACCATTCCAAACATAATTTGGATTCCGCCCAGTGCTATTGATGAATAGAATAGAACATTGTTGATATTGGTGTTATTGGCTTTGAGCATCAACTGTAAGTCGCTATAGAATGAAAATCCCACATCGTAAAGACTGATTCCAAAAAAAGTTCCGCCAATTAATCCAAAGAGAATTGTTGCCAAACCGAGGTAGAAAACCAACATCAAAATTGGTTTTAGTTCTTTGCTGACTTTTCGGTGTGCAAATAATGCTACAATCGACATTAGAATTCCATATCCGGCATCGCCCAAGCAAAATCCGAAGAAAAGCATGTAGAACGGAGCATAAAATGGAGTCAAGTCCAATTCGCCATATTTTGGGAGCGCATATAACTCGCCAATTACTTCAAACTTAGAGGCAAATTTATTGTTTTTTAGCAATACAGGCACACTATCCTCTTTGGTTGGTTTTTGTGCCAAATAGACAATGCCTTGTGAATTAAGTTGTTCCTCTAAAATGCCCTCTTTTTCGGTCGGAAGCCAGCCTTCGAGTATTTTAAGCTTGTCGTTGGCTTCAGAAGAGGTGTTCAGAAGAGTTTTGTCGTATGCCAGCGATTCTAACAAAGAGTGATAATAATTCTCAATCTCGCCGAAGTGTTGTTTCGACATTTCGTCGATTCGTTCCAGGGATGTTGTTATATTCTCTTCGATTGATTTTTTCTGTTGTTCAAGCAATTGCAACGATTTGTCGTGCATCCGAACCTCTTCGGCCTGTATGTTTATCTCTTCGTCGCTATTTGCGAAGATAACAAAATAGACATATCCCCCAATATTGTTAATTTCGCTCAGCGCATATTGGGTTTCCCACTCTGGATTATATTGTCGGCTTGCAGCGGTGTAAAAGTGGACTGCAATTCCGTTGTTGGCGAGTTGTTTTATATTTTCGGAGGTGAAATATCCCCAAGGTTCCACTTCATTAAATTCCTTTTGCAGAGCAACCAACTGTTGTCGCTGGTGTTCTAAAGAAGATTCAATTTCGTCGAACTCCTCATAGAGTGCTTTTCCCAATTCAATGTTTTTTGTTGATTTAGGAATTTCAGCATCGGGATTAAGTTTTCGAAGTTGCCGAAGTGCTTTTTCAACCTTTGCGATATATTGCATTTGATCGCGAATATCGTCACTAACGGCACCTTTCTTTTCAACAATATGAACCATGCCCATATCTCGAAGGTTGGCAAGAAAGTTTACATATTCGTGATGATAGACTAGGAATGTGTATTTTACCATTGGAATAATCATGCCATTTCCTCCTCTACTTGTTGTCGGGTTTTGACAATTTTCTGGGACGATTTGGATAGATTCTCCTCATCTTCCAGAAAACGTTTGATTTTCAGAATCGCTTCTTCGTATCCCGGAATTTGTATTTTCTCGTACAAATTAACCTTTTGCGTGGTTTTTTTCCGTGCATAATCGAGTAACATCATCTTACGGTTAAAAAACTCCCGCTCAATAGCCGTTGTTGCTATTGTTTCAAGAATCGTAATTCCTTTTTGAATCCATCCAGGGCTATTAAACAAGCTGTAAGGTTTGACATCCAGGACGATACGTTCAAGAATGGGTGTTTTTACGCCAGCAATTTTCTTCATCGACAACTCTACATCTTTAATAGCAATTAGGTTGGTATCAAACTCACCCCAAAGACGTTGCATGTATTCATATTCTTTAATCTGTTGTTCAAGTTTCCGGTCAAAACTGTCGGCGTCGGTTTTTGCTTTTTTTACTTCAGATCTAAGGGCTGACTCTTTATTCTTGATCGTAGGCAAAGCCCTGACGCGAACTTTAAGTTGCTTATTTAGATCCTGCAGTGAGGTTTTATTATATTGAAATTTTATAGCCATAAATTACATGTTTAAACTATGTGCCACCAAAGTATTTTATACCCAATTCTTCAACGTTGATTCTCTTTATATTTGCGTATCTTGCTAAGAAACAACGTTTTAAAATCTTTTATTTCTTTGGCCAATATTTATCCACTAATTCCTGTTTTATACCAACTTCAGCGGGTGTAAAGTTTGATGAAAACAGTTCCCAGCCTGTATTTAACATTGTTTCGATATCAATATTGACATCAATGGCCAATAGTTTTTCGGAATACTGTTTTGCAAAATTCAATGTACGCTCATCGTAATCGGATAGATCGAACCCGTTTTCAAGTTTTGTATGGGCGTTGGCAGCATCAGCGTATAAGCGAACGGCTGTATTCATTACTTGTGGGTGGTCCTCGCGTGTTTTTTCACCAATAACTAATTGTTTTAAACGAGATAGCGAGCGGAATGGGTCAACAATTACTTTTCCAATTTCGGTATCCTTACGTAAAAACAATTGTCCTTCGGTAATGTATCCTGTATTATCGGGAATAGCGTGGGTGATATCGCCACCCGACAAGGTAGTAACAGCGATAATGGTTATTGAACCTCCGTTTGGAAACTGTACCGCTTTCTCGTAAATCTTGGCAAGATCGGAATAGAGTGAACCGGGCATGCTGTCTTTTGATGGGATTTGATCCATACGGTTCGACACAATACTTAAAGCGTCGGCATACAGGGTCATGTCCGTCAAAAGAACCAAAACGCTCTCGTTTTTATCTACTGCAAAATATTCGGCAGCCGTCAGCGCCATGTCGGGAATCAAAAGACGTTCAACGGGCGGATCTTCGGTTGTACTCACGAAACTAACGATTCTATCTAACGCTCCAGCATTGTTGAAAACGTTTTTATAGTAGAGATAATCGTCGTTGGTTAGTCCCATTCCACCGAGGATAATTTTATCGGACTTTGCACGCAGTGCAACCATTGCCATAACTTGATTGTAGGGTTGGTCGGGGTCGGCAAAGAAGGGGATTTTTTGTCCTGTCACCAACGTGTTGTTTAGGTCAATACCTGCAATACCGGTAGCAATAAGCTCTGACGGTTGTTTTCTTCGTACCGGATTCACCGAAGGTCCACCAATTTCACGTTCTTCGCCTTCTACTTCCGGTCCACCATCGATGGGTTTGCCAAAAGCGTTGAAAAAGCGACCTGCGAGGTCTTCGCTCACCTTGAGTGTTGGGGGTTGTCCCATAAAAACCACTTCGGCGTTGGATGGAATATTTTCGGTTCCTCCAAATACTTGAAGCGTAATACTTTTTCCATTAATTTTCACTACCTGTGCCAATCGTCCTGCCACAGTTGCCAACTCATCGTAACCAACGTTGTCGGCTTCAACCGTACAGGTGGCTTTTGTAATTTGAGTGAGTCGGGTATATATTTTTTGAAATGCTTGGGTTTCCATTACGACACCTTCCTTTCTTCGATTATGCTTTTGATTTCAGATTCGTATTTTTTGTACTCGTCGGAGTTAAACTCACTGTAGTTCATCTGTTTAAATGCATTAATAACGCGTTTAAAGTATGGGTTCACCTCTTCGAACGACTCAAAATTGAAATCCATATGATAGACTTCCAGTACTTTTTCAACAAGGATTCTTTGTCGTTCCATGGGGGTTGATGCATCAACCGCATCAAAAGCATCTTGTTGTAGAATCACAAAGTCGATAACCTCTGATTTCCAGAAGTTTAAGTGATAGGAGATGGGTACTCCGTCGTCGCCAAGAATATTCATTTGCTCGTAAGCCTCTTTTCCAAGAAGTAGAATGTTTTTCAGCAAGGCAACTTTATTCATCCACTCGCCATCGGTTCTTGTAATTATATACTCCTGTAATTCAGGATATTCCAAATATTTGGAGTAGCTGTCAATGGGGTCGATTGCTGGATAACGTTTACTGTCGGCACGTTGCTGTGAAAGTGCATAAAAACAGCGAGCCACTTTTTTTGTGGATTCAGTTACCGGTTCTTTCAAGTTTCCTCCTGCCGGAGACACGGTTCCAATAAACGTAATGGATCCGGTTTCTCCATTGTTCAGTATCACATATCCCGCTCGGGCGTAGAAACTGGAGATAATAGCCGGCAAGTCCATTGGAAATGCGTCAGGACCAGGAAGCTCCTCCATGCGGTTCGACATTTCGCGAAGTGCTTGAGCCCATCGAGAAGTTGAGTCGGCCAAAAGCATTACTTTCAGTCCCATGGCGCGATAATATTCGCCAAGAGTCATGGCTGTGTAAACCGATGCTTCGCGTGCTGCCACAGGCATGTTCGATGTATTTGCAATGATAATGGTACGCTCCATTAATTTTCGTCCTGTGTGCGGGTCGTCAATTTCTGGGAACTCCGTAAAAATCTCCACCACTTCGTTGGCACGCTCACCGCACGCTGCAACAATTACGATGTCGGCTTCGGCTTGTTTTGAAATAGCATGTTGCAACACGGTTTTTCCACTACCAAATGGACCGGGAATAAATCCGGTTCCGCCTTCAACAATTGGATTTAACGTATCAATTGTTCGCACTCCTGTTTCGAGGAGTTTGTAGGGACGTGGTTTCTCCTTATATGTTTTTATGGGCACTTTTACGGGCCATTTTTGAACCATCGTAACGTTTATGTCATTTCCATTGCTGTCGGTTAAAACGGCCATGGTCTCGTCCACTTTGTATGATCCTTTTGGGGTAAGTTTCTTAATTTTGTAGGACCCTTCAAATTTAAAAGGGACCATAATTTTGTGTGGTTGACCATTTTCGTTGACTTGTCCCAACCACGATCCCGCCTCAACGGTGTCGCCCACGGTTGCCAGCGGCGTATATTCCCATTCGATATCATAATCAAGGGGATCGGTGTAATCGCCGCGTTTAAGGAAAATTCCCTCCATTTTGTCGAGGTCGTGTTGCAGACCGTCGAAATTCTTCGAGAGAATTCCAGGTCCTAAAGTTACCTCAAGCATGGCCTGAGTGAAAACAACTTCGGTTCCCACTTTCAGCCCACGGGTGCTTTCAAACACCTGAATGAACGCACGTTTGTTTGCATATTTGATAACTTCTGACATAAGCTCAACATTGCCCAACTTGATGTAGCATATTTCGTTTTGTGCGACTGGGCCATCGACATCAACAACAACAAGGTTCGCTACTATGCTAAGTACTTTACCTTTAGTTTGTTTCTTTTCGTCTTTCATATATCGAAAACTCTTTAGGAAATTCGTAATTCTTTTGAAGGTCTTTAATTAATTTATTGAAAATCTGATGTCCGGCCTCTGGATCGAGTGCTATCCAACGTTCAATAATCATCACTTTTATTATAAATGCTAAAACTACTTCGATACTGAAATAGTTAAATGTATTCAGTTCGTCTAAATACTCCCATCGAATGCGATCCAAATCCAACTCTTGCTGTAAAACGTTTTCGTTTTCGAGTATGGTGGCTACTTTGTTAATTAATGGGTAGTCGTTGCCCAATCCAAAGTCGCGAAGGGTGCTTTTTTTAAATGCAACCGATACTTCGTCGTCTCCTAAAATGTAGCTCGATGGATTTAGTTTGTAGTCTCTTGCGTTCATGGCTACTCTGAAATTTCGAAGTTGAAAATCGAGGTTAAACCATTTTTTCAAGAATGGATTTGTTGTTTTTTTCAGATATTCGAAATAGAGCGAAGTCAAATTATCTTCCCACGACAAATTCTCGTACAGCGGAGTTTCCGCTTTAAAAGCGGTAATAAACTGATTCATGTAGGGCAAAAGCGCTAAGGGCTCTTTTATATTTTGCTCCAATTCGTCGGCGGTGAAATTGGCTAAGGGATGATGCGGTTTTTCTGTTTTTAAAAGCTGATTAAGCAGGTTCTGATTGTCGAACTGCAGAAATAACATTTTACTAAGCTGAATGTCTCGAGCAGAAAGTTGCTCAAGTAGCTCGTTTTTAAACTCCTGCAATGCAATGGGCTGCTTTTTAGCATCTTGCACCAAATCGGGAAGACCTGCTACTAGATAGTAATAGTTGCCTGCCATTATTCACCTCCATATAAGAGTTCGCGAAGTTTTGGTCGAGCGTAGGCTTTGAAGAAATTTTCGAAATCATTTTCAGTGAAACTGATGATGTAACTGCCATCTTTTGGTCCAATTTTGAAACCTGCTTTTATTTGGTTTGAGAACTGTAGTTCGAGACCTGCATCCAGAAGGCTTTTCGATTTTTCAGTAAAATAGGATTCTAATTTTTTGCGATCGGTCTCTGGTAATAAAAGGGCTAGGTCAATGTCTGATGCGCCTGGATTCCAATTGGCTATTACGGTTTCAATTAGTTTTTGGATAAACTCCCCTTCTTTTACAACATCCTTAACGGGGGCAACGGCTTTGGAAACGATTAGTGTGGTAAGTTCCTGCTTAAATGCGTTTATAGCCTGTTTTGCCGACATTGCCAACTCTGAATCGGTGTTTCGGCGCAATGTTTCAGCTTCTTTTGTGGCTTTGTCCATTATTTCGGCACTCTGTTTTTCCGCATTCTTCAGTAGTTCATCAGCTTCTTTCCGTGCTTTCCCAAGTATGGCATCAGCCTCTTCTTGTGCTTTGCTTATCCCCTCGGTGTAGATTTTTTGGGTCAGTTCCTGAAGTTTATTTTCCATAATAGTATGTCAGATTAAATATGTTGTTTTTAATAATATATTCAAATTGATTTAATTATCTATTGCTCGCAAGAAAACGTCCATGGTAACATTTTTTAGTTTATGCATGCTTTGCACTTGATATTTTTTTATCAAGCATTTGAAAAAAGTATGCGTTTTCTTGCTGACACTATTTATCATTTTTAATTTGGTAAAACTCCCTATATAACGGTATATTTAATATTTAGTATTCATATTTGGATTATATTTTACACACTAATATAACTGTGCCAAATATACGCATTGAGGACAAATATATGAATTATTACGTATGTTTTATGACATAGACATTAAAATTATACATTATTTTTTTAGTGTATAAATAGGAGTAAAATAACCTTCGTATGATATTTTGGACGAATATGTGAAGAGAGAGGGTTTGTGTGATTTGAACGTAATCTTGTGTGGTCAATCCTCAAAACTATGTTGTTACGAAGTGAGAATTGCAAACATTAGGAGTGTTCGATGTAGCCGAGTGGCTTATGTTGCCTGTTTCAGTTTCCCACATTTGGTTGAATAAGTTTTAAGCCACGAGGATGTAGATTGCTTTTAGGGGGAAATCCTGATTTAAAAAAAAAGTAGGAGTGGAGCGTACCCCAGTCCTACTTTCTGATTTTATTATGTATTAAAACTGTTCAAAGTTGGCATCGTCTTTATCGGATCCGAATCCTTTTAAATGAATTCCTTTTTTGCTGGTGTTTTCCGATATTTTGTGTGCCGGTTTATATGCTATTTGGGGCATTTTAACTTCTGGTTTTTTTATTTTTGAGACATATTGCTTTGTTGAACTTGTTTTGTTATCCACCTTAAAATAGTTAATAAGTTCTTTGAGTTGTTCTGCCTGACTGTTCAGCTCTTCGGAGCTCGTTGCAAGTTCTTCACTGGCTGCTGCGTTTTGTTGTGTTACCTGATTTAATTGCTGAATAGCACTATTAATTTGTTCTGATCCAGAGTTTTGCTCACTTGAAGCGGCTGCAATTTCTTGAACTAATTGAGTTGTTCTTTGTATTTCAGGAATAAGGTTACCCATTAATTGACCAGAACTTTCGGTTACATTAACACTACTTTCGGCGAGTGCGCCAATTTCGTCGGCGGCATTTTTACTACGTTCGGCCAGTTTGCGTACTTCGGCTGCAACAACGGCAAACCCTTTTCCATGTTCTCCGGCACGTGCTGCTTCAATGGCTGCATTGAGTGCTAGAATATTGGTTTGTGATGCAATATCGCTAATAACGGATATTTTTTCGGCAATGTTTCGGATTGATTTGAGACTCTCCTGTGCTGCCTCACCTACTTGTTGTACGCCGGTTGATACTTTTTCAGAGATTTTATCGGCTTGTTGTGCGTTGTCGGTGTTTTGATGAATATTTGATGCCATTTCTTCCATTGAACTGCTAATCTCTTCAGCCGAAGAGGCTTGCTCGCTTGCTCCTTGTGACATCTGTTGTGATGTTGAGCTTACTTCAAAACTTGCCCCGGAGATGCTATTGGCTCCTGTTTGTACATTTTCTACAATTTCTTTTAGTTTTTCAACCATGTTGCGCATGGCATTGGCCAAATCGCCGACCTCATCTTTCTGCTGTACATCGAGTATTGCTGTAAGGTCTCCATCGGCTATTTTTTGAGCAAAACCTACGCCTTTTCCAAGAGCTTTAACCAGCGAATTTACAATTGCCCGCAACACTAAAATAACAAGGGCTATTGATAGCAATGTTACAATCAAAATAGTGATTCTTATTTGATTGATGATGGCGTTCATTTCGTCTTCGTAAAAACCGAGTGTTACGAATGAGTCGATGGTTTCAAGATATTTTACGAATTGAATTTTATTTTTTCCTTGCCATATATATTCGTCCCTTGTTATATCTCCCGTTTTGTTGTTTAGCATCGATTGAAAAAACGTTTCTTTGGAGATATTCTGACCAACTATGGTTGGATGAATAATGATGGTTCCATCGGATGCTACTAGGTAGGGATATCCAGATTGAAAGATTTTTTTCGTGTTGAAATAGGTATGAAGGTTTTTAAGGTCTTTTTCCGGCATACCTACGTATAACATTCCAATAATTTCCCCGTTTACTCTTATGGGTTCGTATGCTGTTAAATACCAGTCGTTTACCACCCACGCTCTTCCTGTGTATGTTTGCCCTTGGTTTATTTTTTGTGCTACGGGACTGTCAAAAGGAATAATGGTGCCCGTGGCTCTTCTATTGTTTTCATTTTGAACATTGGTTGCAATTCTCAAGTAGCCGAGATCCGTTTTTTGAAAAATTGTTGCCGTTGGAATGCCCATATTGCTAATCATGTCAACAATTTCAGTGCTGTTTTGCACTTCTTTATCGTTGATAAGCCATTTTTTGACATTAATTTGTTTGCTAGAACCCGTGCTTTGGTTCGTTGCATTAAATGCTACGGTTGCGTTTTCTGAAACTTCTAATTCTCCTAGGCTCGAGAAGTAGTTGCTTGCTGCATTTATGGCTAAAAGAACCATTTCGCCATTGGCTTTTATTTGAACTTGAATAATCTCGCCTAGATCATTCAGTTGTTCGACCATTTTTTCGTTTGTCGATCCAATAATTTGTTTTTGTAAAGCTTGGTTTACATAAATTCCGAAAACTGAAAATGTTACTATCAAAAATCCACCCATGACTATATTTAGTCGCGTTCCAATTTTTAAATCTGTTAATTTCATTACTGACTCCTTTTATTGTTTAAATACTCATTTATAAGCACCTAAACACTTTTAATGCCAATTTGTGCAGTAAAATATCAATTAGGGCGTTGATTTTAATGAGAATACAGCATAGGGGGTTGAGTTTATGAGGAAATATATCGGGTGATTATTTTTATTTTAATCTTGAAAAGATTTTTTCACACTTGAAATTTATTCTTTTTTTTCGGTTAATGCCAGCCAATATTCCATTCCGCGACGCGTATGCGGAATCACAATTGTACCTCCCACTAAATTGGCAACGCCAAATATCTCAACCACCTCATCGGTAGTTACTCCTAGGTTGAAACACTGCTCAAGATGATATTTTATACAATCGTCGCACCGTAAAACCATGGAGGTTGCTAATCCAAGCATCTCTTTTGTCTTGCTCGAGAGTGCGCCATCTTGATAGGTGAGGGTGTCGAGACTATAAATTCGTTTTATGACTTTGTTGTTGGTGGCAAGAAGTTTTTCGTTCATCTTCTCGCGGTAGGATCTAAATTCTTCAATTACGTTGCTCATAGTTATCTTTGTTTTAATTTTTATCGTTAATAGCTTCGCCCAAAAGGGTTGCTGAGGAGGATGATATAATTTTCACGTTCACCAATTCGCCAACAGCAAATCCTTTGTTTGGAAAGACAACTACTTTATTTTGCTGTGTTCGACCAACCAGATCATTCTCCGACTTTTTTGAAAATCCTTCAACAAGAACTTCATAAGTCTTGCCAATGTCGGTTTGATTTCGCTTTTTTGAAATTCCGTTTTGAAGATTAATAATTTTCATAAGACGTTCTGTTTTAGTCTTTTCGTCTATATCGTCGGACAAATGTTTTGCGGCATATGTGCCAGGACGTTCGCTATATTTAAACATAAAAGCGAGGTCGTATCCAACTTCTTCCATTAACCGGAGGCTATCCTGAAAATCGGCTTCTGTTTCGCCCGGGAAACCACAGAAAATATCGGTCGATAAACCACAATTGGGAATCAATTCGCGTATTTTATTTACCCTTTCCAGGTAGTATTCACGGGTATATTTTCTATTCATGCGCTCCAAAACGGAGTTGCTGCCCGATTGAACCGGCAAATGGATGTGTTTACAGACGTTGGGGTATTTTGCGATAACCTCAATGAGTGCATCGGAAATATCTTTGGGGTGTGAGGTTGTAAAACGAATTCGCACCGTTGGATCCACCTGTGCAACCATTTCTACAAGTTGCGGAAATGTTGTTTGTGTGTCGCCGTCAATCCACTTGTAGCTGTTTACATTTTGTCCTAGTAGAGTGATTTCGCGGTAGTTGAGGGCAATAAAACTCTTTACTTCGGAAATAACCTCTTTTGGATCACAACTGCGTTCTCGACCGCGAGTGTAGGGGACAATGCAGTATGTGCAAAAATTATTGCATCCGCGCATAATATTCACAAATCCACTTATTTGGTCATGTTGAATGCGTTCGGGCGTAATTCCCGAGTAGGTTTCAACCTCACTTAATTCGATATTTATGCCCTTTCCTTCGGTCTTCGCTTTGTCGAGCAACATTGGGATATCACGGTACGAGTCGGGTCCGGCAACAATGTCCACGGCTTCGTGTTTTGCTAAATCGTCTCCAATTCGTTCGGCCATGCATCCAATTACGCCCACCATTATTCCTCGATGTCTGCGTTTTAGACCTTTGAAAAAATCCAGCCGATTCCAAACCCGTTGCTCGGCATTATCGCGCACACTGCATGTGTTTATTAAAATTAAATCGGCATGTTCTACATCACTTGAAAGTGTATAGCCTTGGGTTAATAGTATTCCGGCAACGATTTCGCTGTCAGCAATATTCATTTGGCATCCGTAAGTTTCTATGTAGAGTTGGGGTGTTTTTAGTTGTAATTTCATTGAATAATAGTTTTAGATTGCAAAAATAGTTAAAATTAGCAGGCTTGTTTGCTCAATCTTGATAATTTACGATTGTTGGGATCCTTGTGTATCGAATGATCCTTGGAAATATTAAGGGTTTGAGAATTCTATATTTTACTCAACATTGATTTTCAAATCGGATTGCTTCGTGGTAATTTGACAATGGCAGGGGAGTATCTAATTTTAGGCCAAAAGTCCTTTAGGAACAAGTTGTTTCTCTGCGAATTTTAATTATACGTTAAATTTTAGTTGTCGGTCAAGGAGGTTAAATGAGAGGCGATGAAAAGAAGTAGTTCCGTAGATTTTAATGGCATTGCGATGCTGGGCTGTCGGATAGCCTTTGTTTTGTTTCCAGTTGTATTCCGGAAATTTGTTTGAGAGATCAATCATGTAATCGTCGCGATAGGTTTTTGCCAAAATCGAGGCCGCAGCAATGCTTAAATAGAGTGCGTCGCCTTTTATTATGGTTTTATACTCCGTATTGTTCCATGGTTTGAATCTGTTTCCATCGACAATAACAAACTCAGGTTTTTTCGTTAGCTTGTCCAACGCTAAATGCATTGCTGATATAGAGGCGTTTAGGATATTTATTTTGTCAATTACGGTGTTGTCGATAAACGCAACTGCGTAATCCAATGCTTCGTTTTCTATTATTTTCCGTAATTCATAGCGTTGTTTATGTCCAACCTGTTTTGAGTCGTTGAGCAATGGGTGGTAAAAATTGTTGGGTAAAATAACAGCCGCTGCAACAACCGGTCCAGCTAAACATCCTCTTCCGGCTTCATCGCAACCAGCCTCAAATTCTGCTGAACTGTATCTTGATTTAAGAGGCTCGTTTTTTATTGTACCTTTTGGATTGGGCAATGCTATCTTTTTATTAAGTCGCTTGGAATAATCAATCGCAATTCGCCTTTGGCTACGGAACCAGTTGTAAGCAATGTTTTTAATTCGTCATCGCTAATGGTGATTGATTTTGTAACGTTTTTCTCGAATTCAAAGGTTAATGATAATCGATTGTGGATTATTATTTCGTAATCGTTATATTTTGCGTATTTGTAACGATCTAAATCGAATAATACTTTTTTATTTAACTGTAAATCAAAAAAATCAATAGGCCCAGAAGGCACGAATACGATTGGCTTTTCTTCAACTATAGGTTTAGATTTAGATTCAGGTTTAGATTCAGACTCAGGTTTCTTTTTATTCATCGCTGCGGCGCGCGCCTCTTCTTTTGCAATTCGATCTTCTTGCGATTCCCCTGGTTTTCCCTCCTCTTCGTCATCCAGCAGGAAGTTTGGAGTTCGGGCTCTTTCTGCATCAATAATTTCCTTGCTCTTTAAAATTAGGATTGAATTTTTGAATCGATCGGGTTTATATAAATAGTAATGATTTTCGAGTGTATAGGCCTCTGTGGTGTACTGGCGAGGCTCAATTTTACGGCAACCGTTGGGTGTGACATTACAGTCAACCTCTTCGTAGTCATTTTTTTTAATATCGATTTTTTTAAATTTATTACGGTATATATCGGTGTTTGCATAAAAGTAATTTCCTTCTGCGTCAAAAGTACTGTTGTACAATTCAATGCGTTTATCTTTTAAACGTAACGAAACGAGCTCTTCCCAAGTGTATAATTTGTAAATTTTTAGATAGGTGTAGGAGGCTTGTTCGGCTATAAATGTAGCCACCAAGTAATTGTTATATGAATCGACCATGATCTCCAGAACAGTACTTTTAGCGTGTTTTGGACCTACTATGCGCTTTTCAAACCGGTAACCTTCAATTTTCTCTTCCCGCTCAGTTCTTACTTGCGCATTACTTGCACCTACTGTTATCAATATTGCGATAACAGTGGTGACTAGTTTTATTGTGATGTTTTTCAATCCATTCATATGCGTAATGTTGTCAAATATATACTATTTATTTGCATCAATATTTTTGAGAAGAGTTTTCATTGAAACTTTCTTGTCAATTACTTCCGCCAAGGTGTCAATTGAAATTCGTTCTTGTAGCATGGTGTCTCTGTCGCGAATAGTAACCGTATTTGTCGTTAAAGTGTCGTGATCTACGGTAATGCAATAAGGAGTCCCAATGGCATCTTGACGACGATATCGTTTTCCAATACTGTCTTTTTCATCGTACTGGCAATTAAAGTCAAAGGCTAAGCTGCGTAAAATCTCTTTTGCTTTTTCGGGCAGTCCATCTTTTTTCACCAAGGGCATAATCGCTGCTTTTACCGGTGCCAATGGAGCGGGGATTTTCAATACCACGCGTATATCCGATTTCCCTTCGTTTTCAATGGTTTCCTCTTCGTAGGCAGCGGAAAGTATTAATAAAAACATTCTGTCCAGACCAATTGACGTTTCAACTACATAGGGGATATAACTGGCATTCTCTTCGTTGTCGAAATATTGGAGTTTTTTGCCGGAGAATTCTTGATGTTGTTTTAAATCGAAATCACTACGCGAGTGAATTCCTTCCACTTCTTTGAACCCAAATGGGAACTCGAATTCGATGTCGGTAGCAGCTGTTGCATAGTGCGCTAATTTCTCATGATCATGAAAGCGATATTTCGAAGCATCGATTCCAAGATTTTTGTGCCATGCTATGCGTGTTGCTTTCCAGTATTCGAACCATGTATCCTCCTGACCTGGTTTAATAAAAAACTGCATCTCCATCTGTTCAAATTCACGCATTCGGAAGATAAATTGGCGGGCTACAATTTCATTTCTAAAGGCTTTTCCAATCTGGGCGATTCCAAAAGGAATGCGCAACCTACTGGTTTTTGCTACATTTGAGTAGTTTACAAAAATTCCTTGTGCTGTCTCGGGTCTAAGATATATTTTGTTGGCATCGTCGCTTAATGATCCCAGTTTGGTGTCGAACATTAGGTTAAATTGTCGGACATCGGTCCAATTTCGTGTTCCGCTAACGGGACATGCAATTTGAAGTTCTTCAATAAGTGCTTTAAAGGCGGGTAGGTCGTTGTCATTTTGCACCTGAGCCAGACGTATTTGAATCTCTCTAATGGTTTTGTTGTATTCCACAACTCGCCCATTTGTGGCTATAAATTGCTCTTTATCAAAGCTTTCGCCAAATCTCTTTTCAGCTTTAGCAACCTCTTTTTTAACTTTATCTTCAATTTTCAGAATATAATCTTCCACCAAAACATCGGCACGATATCGTTTTTTCGAATCCTTATTGTCGATTAATGGATCGTTAAAAGCGCCAACATGGCCGGAGGCTTTCCAAATGGTTGGATGCATAAAAATAGCAGAGTCGATTCCCACTATGTTGGAGTGGAGCATGGTCATGGCTTTCCACCAATATTCACGTATATTTAGTTTCAGAGCCACCCCATTTTGTCCATAATCATAAACAGCGCTTAAACCGTCATAAATTTCGCTCGATGGAAAAACAAACCCATATTCCTTGGAGTGGGCAATAATTTTCTTAAAAAGATCCTCTTGATTCATCATTGTAAAATTGTGCTATTGTTTTTTAGAGTGCAAATTTAGTCTATTTTATTGTTTTATCATAACAGTGATTGGTTATACACCCTTTTTTACTCTATATGTAACGTACATTTTTGATTTTCATTTTCATTTTCACACAATTTTGACAAAAAAGAGTACGATAAAAATGATTGGACGCAATAATAAGCCGATTTTTAGTATTTTATTGTGAATGATTTGTTATTTATTTTCCATAACTTTATTCTAAATTGCGCTTTTATAGTTATAAATCAATTTCGCTTAATATTTTTAAACTTAATAATTAGTAGAACTTATGAAAAAGAGATGTTTTTTATTGCCGGCGATTGCTTTTTTGGCAATTTCGTGTAATACAACGAATCCAAAGGAGAAAATTATGTATCCCGAAACAGCAAAAGTTGATACCGTTGATGTCTATTTTGGACATAATGTAGCTGATCCGTATCGTTGGTTGGAGGACGACAATTCTGTGGAGACTAAAGCTTGGGTAGAGGCTCAAAATGAGGTAACACAGAATTACTTAGCAAAAATTCCGTATCGCAGCGACATTCAAGCCCGATTAACTAAATTATGGGACTATCCTCGTAATTCAGCACCATACAAAAAAGGAGGTTATTACTTTTTATTTAAAAACAATGGTCTTCAAAATCAAAGTGTTGCCTATTACATGAAATCTCTGCAAGACGAGCCTCAGGTTTTGCTTGATCCTAATTTATTGAGCGACGATGGAACCGTTTCCCTATCTCAATTTGTGGTGTCGGAGGATGGAAAATATCTTGCATATGGGGTTTCTCGTGGTGGTTCCGACTGGAACGAATTTTATGTGAAGGATATTGAAAGCGGAAAAGTTCTCGATGATCATATTCAATGGGTAAAGTTCTCAGGAATAAGTTGGTATAAAGATGGGTTTTTCTATTCAAGTTATCCGGTGCCCAACGACGAAGATGTTTTAAAAGGAGTGAATGAGAATAATAAAATTTATTATCATAAACTGGGCGACAAGCAATCCAAAGATAAATTGATCTACGAAGACACAAAGAACCCACAATGGGGATTCCATGCTGGCTTGACCGAAGATCTTAAATATTTAGGCATAAGTGTTACAGAGTCAACCAGTGGCAATGCCCTTTATGTTAAAGACATGACAACCAGTAAGTTGATCAGAATTATAGAGGATTTCGATACTGACTATTCGATTGTTGACCACATTAATGGAAAACTATTGGTGATGACCAACTTTAATGCTCCAAAATATAAGATAATTGCCATCGATCCAAACAATTGCGCACCTGAAAACTGGGTGGATTTTATTCCTGAAAGCGAAGGAGTATTGAGCAGTGTTTCACTCGTTGGAGGGAAAATTATTGCTTCCTATATGGAAGATGCCCATTCTAAAATTCGAATTTTCGACATAGATGGAAAATCTTTGTATGATCTTGACAACCAGGAGCTAGGTACAATAGGAGGATTTAGTGGGAAAATGCAAGACACAGAAACATTTTATACAGTCACTTCTTTTACAACCCCTTCTACGATATACAAATATGACGTTGTAAATAATAAATCGGAACTTTTTGAGAGCTCGAAGATTGATTTCGACGCATCTAAATATGAAACTACGCAAGTGTTTTATACAAGTAAAGATGGAACAAAAGTTCCTATGTTTATAGTGCACAAAAAGGGTTTGAAACTCGATGGCAAACGTCCAACTCTTCTTTATGGTTATGGTGGATTTAATGTAAGTCTAACCCCTTCATTTAGTGTTACACGACTAATTTGGCTCGAAAATGACGGCGTTTTTGCTCTTGCTAATCTACGTGGCGGTGGCGAATATGGCGAGGAGTGGCATAAAGCAGGTACTTTGATGCAAAAGCAAAATGTATTTGACGATTTTATAGCTGCTGCTGAATATTTGGTTGAGAACAAATACACCAATAACACCCGTTTAGCAATCCAAGGCGGTTCAAATGGTGGATTGTTGGTGGGAGCCGTTGCTAATCAGCGTCCTGACCTTTTTGCCGCAGCATTGCCCGCTGTTGGTGTAATGGATATGTTACGTTATCATAAATTTACCATTGGTAGATATTGGGCAACCGATTATGGTACAAGTGCCGATAGCGAAGAGATGTTTACCTATTTGATGAATTATAGCCCGGTTCATTCTATTAAGCCAGGAGCCTATCCAGCAACAATGGTGACTACTGCCGATCATGACGACAGAGTTGTGCCTGCACACTCGTTTAAATATGCAGCAGCATTGCAAGCTACCTATAAAGGCGACAATCCTGTTTTAATTCGTATCGCAACAAAAGCAGGCCATGGAGCAGGGAAACCAACAAGTATGGTTATTCAAGAGTATGCCGATCTTTGGTCTTTCTGCTTTTATAATATGAATATTAAATCAGTTAATAAATAGATTTTGGTTTTTCAATAAAAAAAAGCCGCTTATGCGGCTTTTTTTATTGGGCATGGTGTGTAGAGACGCAATGCTTTGCGTCTCGATAAAATTATTAATTTGAAAAATAAAATGAATAATTATAACCTGTGTTGAAATTACAGCAAAATACATGTTTTGTGTTAAGAAATTCATGCAATATGTTTTATAATATACAATAAGTCTAATAGGAACGCATTTTATTATTTTAATCGCAAAGGGGCTGTATTTGCTTTATTACAGGATTGAAACATTTGCTAAAATTCACGTATTTAATGCAATATATGAATAAATATTTATTATTACTGATGAAATGTTTGGTTGTAACCGTTTTTTTATTTTGATATTTGTAGTAGAGACACAATGCTTTGTGTCTCTATAAAAAAACATTGTATGAAAAACATCAAGCACACCATTCTAATTTTATTGGCAATTTGCATGACCAATATAGCGGTAGCACAGCAAAAGCAAGCCCTTCTGATTACACCAACCACAACAACCGATGCTTACGAAGCTTGGAAACAAACCTTCAAGCAATGGCAAAAGCTACAAAAAGAGGGCTATGTACGAGAAAATATAACCGTTTTGTTTGCCGATGGCCACGACTATTACGAAATAATGCCTTGGGTACACATGCTTTACAAACCCGAAAACCCAAACATTACTGTTACTACAGCCCCTGCAACCAAAGCAAACCTCGAAAAAGTAATGAAAGATAAAAAACAGAAAGATATTTACATTTGGACATACCAATTTGGAACAGAAATTCCTGTTGGGAAAATGTTGAAATTGAATGATGGGGAAATGGAAGTCGGAAGTCGGAAGTCAGAAGACAGGAGTCGGAAGACCGAAGTCAGGAGACCGTAGTTCGAAGTGAAAAAATATCCGTGCAAATCCGCCCAATCCGCGTCATCCGTGTTCCCTTTAATCCTTGAAAACAAATAAAATGAACACAGAACACACAGATTAAACAGATAATCACAGATAAGAAGCAAAAACAATCCGTGTAAATCCCCTAAATCCGCGTCATCCGTGTTCACCTTATTAACCAACGAAACAAAAAAAATATGAAAACAAACATATCCCCCTCCTTATTAATTAGTTGAATCTAAGTTATCAATTTTCCATTGTCAATTATAATAGCCCTTTTCTTTCTAATTCCTTTTGTAGCAAGTAGCCAGGAGTGGAGCGAACCCTCCACCATTTTCTCCGGTAGTATTAATCGCGATGCCGATGCCGTAGTAGATAGCAATGGTCATTTGCATGTGGTTTGGGCACATATGGTTTCCGATAATTATTGGAAAATTCTGTATTCAAAATCAGTTGATAAAGGTCAAACATGGACAGAACCGTTTGATGTTGTCCGGAATACAAGCCTTTGGATGAGTTCCCCCAGAATTGCATTGGGAAAGAACAATATGCTTTATGTCACTTATGACTACAATACGGTGAATCCTGCGAACATGTATGTTCACATGAAAACATTTAATGGCACAAGCTGGAGCCCATCAAAAGTTGTAAGTGAAGGATTTCCCGGTTCCGATTTCAGCAAAATGGCGGTTGATACGGCAGGTGTGCTTTATATATTTTGGATTAATACAGGTGTTGATGCTGGAACTTTTTTATACCGCACATTTTATGAAGACGATTTTAGTGAAATAATAAAACCCTATGGTGGAACAATTCGCTACTCTTTAAGGAAACCCATTTTCGATAAAAACAATCGATTACATTGTCAAGGTTGGGTTAAATATAGTAATAACTATTATGGCAATTTAGCCTATTTCTCCATGAATAATGGAACATGGAGCGATTATACAGTTATTAGTGATTCAGTACTCGCACATTCTGACATGGACATAGATTCCCTAAATAATCCACACATGGTGTGGTGGAAAGTAACTTCGAGTGTAGCTCCTTCTGACGATGGTACATTTTATTCTTTTCTTGAAAATAGCGAGTGGAGTATCCCAGAATATCTTAGTGATAATTCAGAGTTTCAGGTGATAGTAATTGATGCTCTCGGGAATAAACACATTGTTGATAAAGAAAAAACAGAGAACGGATATAGACACGTCCATTTTCAGCATAAAAACGGAATATGGAATGGAAACGATATGGAGGAAAATAGCACAGGGTTTTCAAATTATTCACTAATACAACAAGATTCTCAAATCTGCCTGTTTTACAGCGTAAGGGACACTGGGGTTAATAATAAAGCCTTAAATGTTCGAACTTACAACATTGGATCTATTGTGAGTGTTCAAAATGATTTTCAAAATGATTTTAGTTTGGTGACATATCCAAATCCGTTTTCAAACGAAATAACCATATCTATAGAAACAAAGCTCAGTAATGCTTGCGATTTAAATATTTACAATTTTCATGGATCTAAAGTCTTTTCTGTACAGCTAGTATCAAATCAAAAGGGTTTTTGCAGTTTTGTTTGGGATGGAATTGATTTCAATGGGAGTAGATTACCCTCCGGAGTATATTTAGTGCAAATTATCGTAGGAACGAGCGTTACAACCCGTTCTGTTATATTAATGTCTGATTACTAACTAAATTAAAAAAGATGAAAAGAAAATGTTTAGATGTTGATGTTTGCATTTGCATTGAGTGCAAGCATGGTAACAGCGCAGAAATAGTATGCTGTACTTATTACCGGCGATTACGCAGCATCGTCAGATACACTGAACTCCAACCTTTGGAATGGTGGACGTTTGTCAACAGCCAAAGGAAGCGATGAGTTCTGGAACGATACCTTTCTGATGTGGAAAATGCTTCAAGAAAAGGGATTTAATCAGGAAGATATTTTTGTATTGTTTGCAAATGGTATCGACTTTTACCTTGATGACACAGAAGTTGACCCTGCTTATAGACCAACCGATGAAGAAATTAGAGTAGTTGATTATTCCGCTACTTTAGAGAATGTAAATAAAGTTTTTAATAACCTTCTTGATGGGAATGAAGGTTTTCCTAAGATGACTGAGGATGATTTTCTCTTTGTCTGGGTTTTTGATCATGGTGGGTTAGTCCCAAACGATCATTCATATATTCGATTAATGAATGATAAATTAATTATTGATTATGAATTTGCCCAACTAGTAAATCCCCTTCCTGCTCATAAAAAAGTTTTTTGGATGCAACAATGTAATTCCGGTGGCTTTGTGGACGACCTTGAAAACGAGAGTACTGTATTTCTTTCAGCCTGTCAGGCAAATCAAGGCGCACATCCGGCAGATGATAACCCTAATTGAAAATGAGAAACGCATAGTAGAAATTAATTCAGGTTTTGGTACATCTCCAGATACAGTATTTAGAGTTTATCGTCATGGTGAATTTGATTTTCATTTGTATTCGTCTGTTTCTGGAGTTACGCCTGCCGATTCATTGTATTACAATTCTATACCACTATCTAATGCCGATTTAAATATAGATGGTAAGATATCAATTCAAGAAGCCTATTTATGGGAAGTAGATCACGAATCTACTTCAGAAACCCCTGTGTTTTCAGATTTAGGAAATATTGCATCTAGTACGAGTTTCGAATTCCCAACACTGCTAAATTCAGACATTAATAGTAAAATGAGTTGTCGTGGTTTAATTGGCGTCTCGAAAGAAATACACGTCACAAACACGTTAACAATTGCCGATAATGCAAAAATTACATTTCTCAACAATGCCACAATTATAGTAGATGAAGATGCCTCATTGATAATTGGTAAGAACGTTAAAATATTGGGAGGCGAAAACAACAAAATTATTGTTTATGGAACTATTCAAATGGATGAAAATAGTGTAATCGAACCATTGGCTTCAGTCTCGTATTTTGGAGGAATTGAAATTCAGAAAGCAAGCAGGATTGCTCACTTTATAAATACATCTTTCAACTCTAGCTTTTTTGTTAGTCAAGGAGAAAATTTGAGTGTAAATAACTGTAGGTTTGATAATTGTGATAATATTCAATCATTTAATGGAAGTGTTGTGATTTCTAATTGTGAGTTTATCAATTCGTATCTAACTATATCAAATCAGTCATCAAATCAGGATTATTCTGCAACGATACAAAACTGCCAGTTCAATGCTACCGCCAACCAAAATGCTATTGAAATTCAAAGTTACGGTAACTATACGATTACAGGAAATACTATTTCTCACCGTGTAAACGGAATACAGCTGTTTCACGCTGGTAATGGTTTGGCAAACAGTCAAATAATTGCCAACAATGTAATTAAAAATTGTAGCGCAGCTGGTATTATTCTTTACAATGCTATGGGTACTGTCGAAAACAACCGCATCGAAAATAACTATTGTGGCGTTAAACTGTTGAACGGTTCAAACGTTTCGATGGTAGGAAACCGCGATGCAGCTGATATTTTCGACACCCAACTTATTAAAGACAATACAACGCATCA
>JAQVXQ010000196.1 GCA_028709085.1 Salinivirgaceae bacterium
TTAAGCGTCCATTTAACCGCTCTATTGTGTATTAATATGTCCCATCGCCAATCCTCTTTAAAGGCTTCCAGAATTTCGGCATCAAAAACCATAAAGCTATTTCCTGACAGCTTTGTCCAATTCCATCGGTAATAGTAAGTCTGCAATAGATTGATTATAAATTGATTTCGTTCCGAAGAATTCTTAGGGTCAAAATCGGGTTTATCGCTGTTGACGAACGAAGGCTCTCCAATGTTTTTTGCTAAAGCTTCCCAATCGATTTTGTGTTTGTATTTATGAATAAATTCCATTGTCCAGGCAAACAAGTTGTTGCCACTTAAAGAATCCCAGTCGATGTATTCAGCGTATATTTCGACTAAATTGGGCGAAATGTTTTGGCCTCTACAAATCAATTTCCAATCGATTTTGTCTCGATATTTGCTTATAATTTCCGCAAAATCATCCTGGTTTTCCATATTGTAGAAAGCGTTGGTGAGTTTGTGCCAATCCCATTTGTCGGCAAAAGCAAACAGGAACTTTTTGTCGGCAGGCAGAGCCACATTTTCAGAAAATAGACTCCAGTCTAAAAGATGTTCGTTTTTCCGAACTGTGTGAACATTCCAGCGAATGTTTCTCTTCAACGAGAAGTGACGTTTTATTAATGAATCTTTTTGCGATTCCAGTAGCGAAAAAATAGATTGCTTATTCTGTTCCATAATCCTGTTGCGTTTTAATTTTCTGCAAAATACGCCCTCGGTGCGCCAAAAGGTGGCCATGCGAGTACGGTAGTATATTATTATATGAAAAAGCGAGGATTTACAATTGGGCGTTTCCTTGGGATGTTTTTTTATCAAATTTACAGCGAAACAGGAGGAGAGAAAATCATTCTAATATCTTTGCACCGCAGAAAGGCTTGTTTGAAAACCGGGCGCAAAATATCGATTCAATGTACCTTAAATTTTATGCAATGAAAATTTTCTTGTTAGTGTTGACTACCATAATTTGGGGAACCACATTTTTTGTCATAAAAGATACTGTGAACACGGTGAATGAGTATTATATTGTGTTTATTCGGACATTTATTGCTGCCGTTTTGATGTTGGTTTTCATCTATTTTAAGGATAAAAGAAGCCTGTTGAATCGAAAAACCATAATTAGAGGTGCTGTTTTAGGGGTTTTGCTTGGTGTAGTATATATTTCTCAAACCATTGGATTGAAATATACCAGCAGCGGACACAGTGCATTTATTACCGGTACGGGAGTGATTTTTATCCCCATTTTGCTTTTTTTTATGTACAAACGGCGATTTAAATTAGGGGAAATCATAGCTCTTGTTGTGATCATATCTGGTTTATATTTATTGACATACGATAGTGGAACAGCCATTAATATTGGTGATTTAATTACCTTGATAACCGCAATATCGCTTGCCTGGCATCTTGTTTTGGCTGGAAAGTATGTTCAAACAAGCGAAGTGTTATCTCTTGTTGCCTATCAGTTTTTGTTTGCTTCGTTGGTTAGTTTGGCACTCTATTTCACGGAGCAAGAAATTACGTTTGGACTTACGATGGATGAATCTTGGGCTTTGCTCTATCTTGGTTTTGCAGGGACTCTTTTTTGCTACTTTGTTTCGGTGTGGGCGCAAAAGGATATCGATACGTTGACGGTGGCGTTGATTTTTACCCTTGAACCTGTATTTGCTGCGTTGTTTGCATGGCTTTTTGCGTCGGAAATATTGAATCCTAGAGAGACAATGGGCGCGTTTATCATTTTGTTGGGAATTGTTCTCTTTCAGATTTATTCGAGTCGGAAAGAGCGAGTTGAAGCGTTGAAAATCAACAAATAAATTCCGAGTTGGATTGGTTGAATTGCCTTTTCTGATTTTACGGAAACGCCATTTATATTTTGGACGGTTGCAATGGCATTGTCATAATTGAACATCCATTGATTTGAACACTCTCTTTCAATTCTTCAATCTTTCCATGGATAGAGATATTCTCGAATGAAACTAAAAGTCAATATTAATCGTTAAATTTGTACGTGAACAAAAACAGATTAATCATGAATGTAATAGAATTAAGATCCGATATACACAACATAATCGATAATATCACAGATGAAAACATACTTCAAGCTGTAAAGATACTTTTGTCCAGTAATAGAGTTGACAAAGCGGATTGGTGGGAAACCATTTCAGAAGAGGAGCGAAAGGAAATTGAAATAGGCTTAGCGGAAGCAGAACGAGGCGATGTTATTCCACATGAAGAGGTTATGGAAAAGTATCAAAAATGGCTTTAAAACTTGTTTGGACAAAGAGTGCAAAGAACGGTTATGCCCGTATTGTCGAATATCTGGAAAAGGAGTTTACAGACAGGGAGGTTCGCAATTTTGTACGCGAAACAAATCATTTTTTCGACCTGTTAAAAGAAAACCCGTATTTACCGAACCAACCCAAAATAAAAGGAACATGTTTCGAGGACCAATAAACCGGTTAACCTTTTTGGTATATAGTTACAAACCGCACAAGAAAGAAATCGTCTTGATTCATATTCGAGGAACTCGACGGAAACCATTGTGAAAGTTCTCCAATTGCACAGTTTTTCAGAATAGTAATCCGCATTGTCAAAACCTTGTGTGATTAGAGTCTAGAAAATAGACCTGTCGCAATCACTCTTAGATTTTCAGAGACCTTCATTTAATAACAATAAAAGTATATTGGTCAATTATTTTTTGTAATTATCGAAAACAGCATTTCGAGCCCATAATTCTATTACATTTGCAATTCATTTTAAATTTACATTGTCGTATGTCATTCTCAGCACTAGGTTTATCGGAAAGATTATTGCAAGTTATATCTAATCAGGGATTTACACAACCATTCCCGATTCAAAAGGAGGTTATTCCTGCCATAATTCAGAAAATGGATGTGTTGGGAATCGCAAAAACCGGATCCGGGAAAACGGCAGGGTATGTTTTGCCCATCCTCATGAATCAGCCACAGGCGAAGGAGACTAAAACTCGGTATTTGAATACGTTGGTATTGGTTCCTACCCGCGAACTGGCAATGCAAGTTGTGGATGTTTTTAAACTATTTGGTCAGGGCGATTCGGAACCCATAAAAGCCAAAGCCGTGTTTGGAGGCGTCTCCATTAATCCACAGATGAAAGGGATGTTAGGCGTTAAGATCTTGGTGGCAACTCCCGGTCGATTGCTGGAGCTTGTGGAGGCAAATGCAGTGCATATTTCCGAGATTGAAACATTGGTGCTCGACGAGGCCGATGAGATGCTAAAGTTGGGTTTCAAGGACGAGATGGATCGTATATTTACTCTTTTGCCAAAAAAACGTCAAAATTTACTTTTTTCGGCTACTCTGAGCGAGGAGATTAAGAAAATTGAGCAGTTATTGCTCAATAATCCACTGGTAATCAAGATCAATGAAGAGAAAGATGCCATCGATTTAATTCAACAGGAGGCCTATTTTGTTGACGAACAGAAGAAGGGGCCACTGCTTCGTTATCTTATAAAAAGCAAGGATATGCAGCAGGTTTTGGTTTTCGTCTCCTCCATTCAAAAGGCCGATCATGTGGCCAACAAACTTCGAAATAATGGAATTGAAGCTTGGCCAATACATAGTAAAAAGAGCCAAGGAGCAAGAACCGATTTGCTTACTAAATTTAAACACGGAAAACTCCGGGTGTTGGTAACCACCGATTTGTTGGCGCGTGGTATCGACATTGAATTTCTGCCCTACGTAATCAATTATGAACTACCGCGTTCGCCAAAAGATTTTATTCACCGAATTGGACGTACCGGACGCGCTCAATCGCCGGGAATGGCAATGTCGCTCATTACCCCCGACGAGGTACAGCATTTCAAGGTTATATTAAAAAAGATGGGGAAATATGTTCCCGGAATTGATGGTAATGAACTTCTGAATCCGTAAACTTTATTTTAAACCTGTTGGTTGGTCGATGAAAAACAGAACTATATTCTGGATGAGGTTGAGCAGAGTAGCAGCACCGTTTATTCTACTATTGGCAATGTCACCCTTGTTGAGTGCACAGAAAACAGTTCTTTACGACACTGAAATAAGTGTGCATTTGGGAATGTCTGTTCCAACAATGAATTCCAGGGCTTTTTACGACGCACCTGAAAGAATCATGTATAAGGTTAATGTTGGTCATTTTAAAACCTACGTAAGAGGATATACATCAGGCGTACAGCTAAGTGCTATTTCGAATTTTCAAGAGATTACGATTCCTTTTTATATCTCTTTTCGATCAATCCCTGAAAGGGAAAAGGAGCTACATTTCAGTAATCTTCTTGATTTGGGCGATGTCGCTTGGCAACTTTTCAACTTCTTAGTTCCTCAAAATATTCGATTCGATGCCGGTCCGAGTTTTGGATATATTTTCGGCAATGAAAATACAGCATCAACCTTACAATTGAACCGACATTTTGTAACCTCCTTCGATATCTCGGTAAAATTAAGCTACATCATAGGGCAAGTATATTTTATTTTGAATCCCGAATTTTGCTTTCTGGCAACCAGAAACTATTCGTTTGCCGGCATCAACGGAATCAAAAGCCCAATCTCCCATTTCAAAGGCACTGTAGCCCTCGGTTTTTCGTTCTCAACCTTAAAACTATAAACTTAGCTTTTTCAACTTTTTCCTTTTCAACTTCTCCCTTTCAACTCGTAACTTGTCCCTCGTCACTTTTCCCTTTTAACTTGTAACTTTTAACTTGTCACTTTTCCCTTCCAACTTGTAACTTTTAACTCGTCACTCGTCACTTTTCCTTTCTAACTTGTAACTTTTAACTTCTTACTTTTCCCTTCCAACTCATCACCGATCACCTTTTCACCCCTCCATTGATTTCTCCAATTCTCTCGCTTGATTCAAGAAATTGTCCACATTCATCTCTTTAAAGAAAATAAGACCATGACTGGCTCTAATTCCGGGGTTTTCGTTGGTATAGAAGTAGTCTTTACCCAGCAAATATTGAACATTATCGAGTTGTTCTACCCAAATTTGTTTTGCTAGTGTACTAAATTTCCCATCGTGTACATGACTTGGAAACGAAGCGTTTACTTGACTTAAGTAACAGTCTGTGAACGACTTATCTAAAATATCCATGGCGTTTAGGCTTACCGGTACAATTACATTGGCTTCCGAAGGTGCAAATTTAAACCAAACGTTGCGATATCCCCATATGCGCAGGTTGCTCAAATCTGCTTCCTTACTCCACAAACGTACCGCATCGGCAATAGCTTGCAGTACTTTGTAATGCGTGTCCGGACCACTACCCTCA
>JAQVXQ010000040.1 GCA_028709085.1 Salinivirgaceae bacterium
CCCAATAAAACAATGAGATAATCGGGTTTGAAATTTTCTATGACTTTCAATGCTTTATTCAGCGTTTTTGTATACTTCTCACTATCAATGGTTTCAGGCAATGGGAAGTTTATGTTAAATCCTTCACCTTCACCTGCTCCTTTTTCATCAGAAAAGCCACTGAAATAAGGATAAGCAAACGAGGGATGTCCATGAATAGAGATGGTTAATACCTCGGGACTTTCGTAAAATATATCCTGTTGTCCATTTCCGTGATGGTAATCGATATCGAGCATTGCCACCTTTCCATATTTAGTAAGCATGTTTGCCGCTATGGCTGCCGAATTAAAATAGCAGAATCCGCCAAAAACCCTATGTTCAGCATGATGTCCTGGAGGTCGCACCAAGCCGTAGCCTAATGTTTGATTGGACAACACATAATCGGCTGCCGTGAGCACACTATTTACTGCTTGTCGCGCTGCCTTAAACGAATTTGAAGTGAGTGGCGTAAAGGTGTCAATGCAATAATATCCAGCAGCTACGGTTCTATCGTTGGGTGGTTTAAGCGTATTCCGGATGGGAAAAACGTATGGATAAACAGCCTTATTGGGCAACAAACTTTCACAAACACTTTTCAAATATTTAAATAATGCTTTATCGTGAGTGTCAGTAATGTACTTATCGGGATACTCTTCGACTTTTAACTCCTTAAAAATTGCCAGTTTATTAATCTCTGTCAAAATAACGGGAATCCGAACGGGAGACTCAACATACCCACGCGAACGAATGTGATGAATGTTATGTAATGTATTGATAGCCAACCCTATTTTATTTTTATTCACCGCCACACTTTTAACAATTCGATGCTCTTTAACATATTTTAAAGGTCGGGTGCTAAAAGAATCGCCTATAAAAGAATCAACTACTTTTTTTACATACTCGGCGGGACAATAGTCACCATATTTACGTTCTAAAATGGCATTTACAATGGATTTAATCTCCTGATTGGTGATGGTGATTTCCAATCCTAAATTATCATAAACTAAATAAGGAGGACAATCATCCCCTGCATTTACAACGGTTTCATACATTGTATTGATGATGGGTGTGGCACCATAACCCTCGTAAAATTTCAAACGAGTTTGATTCTCTTTCAATAGCTCTATATCTGCACATAAGGCCGGATCATCGGGCAAGCATTCGTAAAACAAACCATGACTTCCCAAAAGCAATGACTCCTCTCTAACACGTTCATACAAAGCCCCTCCTATGCCCATCGAACCTCTTCGTTTATCGGTGGCAATATAATCGAGATAACTAAACTTAAGATCCGGGGCATGAAATAGAAGAGCCGCTCCCGATAAGTTTCCATAGTGATCGTCGGCAACCAATAGAATGAGTTGAAATTGATATTTTAGAGGGTCATTCAATAGTTTTTCAACCTCATCGAATTTAGATGAATCGGCATGAGGGAAAACGGTTTTCATTAAATGTACGGTTTTGTCGATGGCGAGCTTGTCCATGATGGACATTGCCCCCGAAACCTGCCTTATTCGAAACATATTAATCTATTTATTGTTGATTTAGCAATGTAGAAAATCACAAAACAATACTCGTTCGTATATTTCGCAATCATACAGAACTCTGACAATGTAACTCTTTAGATGATGGAATTGCATAGAGCCCAACAACGTTCAAGGAATCGATGCGAGAAGCATAATATGGAGTAATTCGCAATGGTATTGAATCATAAACATGTTCCAACTCTGGAATTACGATGTGACTAAACAATGTATTAAGCAGGGTTTTTGATGGTATTGAAATGGTAGTTTGCCATTTCCAAATACTCCGTTTGGTTTGAGAAACCTTTGGGTAGTATTTTGTTCTAAGATCGATGTTTTGTTTCCGTACAGAAAACAAATCGAGTTGCATTTTCGGTTTTGTACGTACTACGAATTTAATGTCTCCATAAGGAGCTTCAAGAAGAGGAGGTTCGTCATTATCGGCAACTTCTTGCATAGTTCCAATCGCAACTGCGTTTCTATCCATCGTTTCTATTTTTCCTAGTTGATTTAGTATTTACTAACACTGGTTATTTACCTCTGAATTATTACGCAATTATACGTAAGGTTTCAATGAATTGCATACATTTTTCGTCTTTTTTGACCAATGAAAATATATTATTTCTCACAATATTCAATCAGCTATATATCAATTATTTGCAAAATGTGTTTTTTCAAAATTAAGCGGGAAAACAATCTGCGTTAACGTTCACTTTTGGCATAAGCAAAAAAAAGAGTCGCTTCATAAATTTGCGACTCTCTTTTTTATATCTATTTCGAACTTTTTACGTCAAATAATGAATATTTATATCCTCAATAATGGGTTCAACTTTAAAACGAAGATAAAGATTTACAATGGCAACAACATCCTTTTGGCAGTAGGTTACTATTCGGGGTAAATCACCATCGTGCCAATAGACATTTCCAACCTGACTGCCATCGATATCATCTTTAGGAGTTGGGATATTAAAAATGTAGGTTAACAAATCAAGCGATGTATAATGCTTATAATCGCCAAACTTCCACAACTCCATGGTGTCGAGATGCCGAATATCCCAAGGTTTCTTTCCGGCACTATCGAGTATTTGAGGAACGTTGATCCCGTTAATGAGCATGCGACGGGCAATGTATGGAAAGTCAAACTCTTTACCATTATGTGCGCATAGATATTTTGAATCATCGTTGAACGATTTGTTAAGCATGGCAGCAAAATCAATTAACAGCTGTTTTTCATCGTCGTCGTAAAACGATTTTATTCTCAACACTGTTTTAGAATCATCTGCGGCAATAATACCACAACTAATACAGACAATTTTCCCAAACTCAGCGTAAATGCCTGCTTTCCCGAACAATGTTTCTGGAGTATCGTTATCCGATTGAGCAATTTTAAGGGCTTTTTTATCCCAGAAATATCGTCCTCTATCGTCCAAATACTCGTATTCAGAAACACATGGAACTGTCTCTATATCAAGAAACAAGATGTTATTTAGTGGTATGTTATGCATTGGATTCGGTTAAATTCATTCGTACTATTTTGCTTAAAATATCAATGGCTACCCTATTATTTCCGCCTTGTGGAATAATAATATCGGCAAACGTTTTAGATGGCTCAATAAACTCTACGTGCATTGGCTTTACCGTGGAATGATATCGTTCAATGGTGGCTTCCACAGACCGTCCACGCTCTTCAATGTCTCGTGTAATAACTCGAATTAGTCGATCATCGGCATCGGCTTGCACAAATACTTTCACATCAAAAAGTTCGCGTAATGCTTTGTTTGTAAGTACAAGAATCCCTTCTACGATGACCACTTTTTTTGGGTGTATTGTAACGGAATCCTTACTTCTGGTACATGTTAAGTAAGAGTATATGGGTTGTTCAATGGGTTTGCCTTTTCTAAGTTTATTCAAATCCTGAATAAGCAAAGGCCACTCGATGGCATTTGGATGATCAAAATTCATCTCTTGTCTATCCTGCAACGGGATATGACTCATATCTTTATAATAGGCATCTTGCGATATCACCGCAACCTGATCGGAAGGTAAATTATGAACAATTTTACGCACAACCGTAGTCTTCCCCGACCCTGTACCTCCTGCAATTCCAATTACTAACATGACAATCTTTTTTATGAAATTTTAAACGTGGCAATTTAGGGATTATTTAATAAAGATTTCAGAATCAGACCCTCATTTTTCAACCATTATGCTTTAGAATTAGGATATTCAATGGGGATAAATGGAAAACAACCTTGATTTTAATATTTCTAAAATGAAATTAAAAAATGTACCTTTGTATCGCCGAAAGGATTTTAATAAATCAAAAGTTATAAATTAATTTAACACTATACACAATGAAATTTTTTATCGACACAGCCAATTTAGATCAAATCAAAGAAGCACAAGACTTAGGAGTACTTGATGGAGTAACTACCAATCCATCGTTAATGGCGAAAGAGGGTATTAAAGGAGAAAAAAATATTCTTGATCATTATATAAAAATCTGTAATATTGTCGATGGCGATGTTAGTGCTGAAGTAATTAGTACCGATTTTGAAGGAATGATTAAAGAGGGCGAAATGCTAGCTGCTTTACACCCAAATATTGTGGTTAAAGTTCCCATGATCAAAGAAGGCATTAAGGCAATTAAATATTTCTCAGCAAAAGGAATCCGCACAAACTGTACGCTAGTTTTTTCTCCTGGTCAGGCTCTTTTGGCAGCAAAAGCTGGAGCAACTTATGTATCTCCATTTATTGGTCGCTTAGACGACAATTGCACAGATGGCGTTGATCTTATTCGTCAGATTGTAAATACATATAACTACTACGAATATCCAACACAAGTTTTGGCGGCCTCAATACGTCACACTATGCACATTATAAACTGTATGGAAGTGGGCGCCGATGTGGTTACTTGTCCTTTAAGTGCAATTCTTGGACTGTTTAAACATCCATTAACCGACTTAGGGCTACAACAATTTCTTGCTGATTACAAAAAAGTAAACGGTTAATTTAAAAACAATGATTATTCGACTTTACGAAGAGAATCCAAACCCCAAACAGATCAGACAAGTAGTTGATTGTTTGTCTGATGGGGGTTTGGTAATTGTCCCTACCGATACGGTTTACGGCATAGCTTGTAGCTTACAGCACGTTAAATCGATAGAGACCATGGCTCACATCCGTAACAAGAAATTGAAAGAATCGAATTTCTCCGTCGTTTGTTCCGACATTTCTCAAATTGCCGACTTTACAAGACCGTTATCAAACAACATTTTCCGGTTATTAAAGAAAAACTTGCCCGGTCCTTTCACCTTTATTTTAGAAGCAAACAATAAATTAACTAAAATTCTAAAGTTTAGCAGGAAAAATGTCGGGATCCGAATACCAAACAATAGTATAATTCTGGAAATTATACGCGTTTTAGGGGAGCCCCTTGTTATTACTTCCGTCAAAAACGAAGACGATGAAATTGCTGAATATATTACGGATCCTGAGCTGATTTATGAAAACTACCAAAACAGCGTTAATCTAGTTATTGATGCAGGAATTGGACAAAATGTAGGATCAACTATTGTTGACTGCACGTTAGATGAACCCGAAATTACCAGACAAGGAAATGGAGTCCTTATATTATAAGAGTTTGGATTTAATTAAGTGATTTTCACGAAAATTAAGACATTAACGTATTTTATATGTGGATTTTTTATTAGAAAAGATTATTTTATCAATTAAATTCATATTTTTACACTTTCCAAGTTGTGTGACAACTTTAAAAGGAGTTATCTAAAACCAAACGTCTTACTAGATTAAAATGGGAATGTTTAAAAAAATCACAAAACCACAGCATATCCTAGATATAATAACCTACGATTTATCAACTTTCTTTTATGAAGATGATTATGAAGAGGTGTATAGTGAGGAGATTTTAGATACATTTCTAATCGACTACCAGAAAAAGTTGCCTTGGAAAGAGTTTGGAATATTCGACAGAGTAATATTTCGTGTTTTCACAGAAAAATCAAATCTTACGGGAACCAACCATATTAATGTAACATTTCACAGTGAAGAGTTAACCGTTCCACAGGACAAAGCAATGCTCCTTTTAGCTGATTTAGAGGACATATATGGAGGCGATGACAACCGTAGGGGTCTTTGGCAAGAAGAGGAGAAAGTCAAGACTGAAAATGGAAAAATTATTCGCATGTGGACATTAGGTGAAGAGGAAAACGTTTACAGTGTACGTCTTCGATATATAAAAGGAAATGGAATGGAACTGCAAATTATGTTCTACACAAATCTATTAAAAATATTAGGCAAACTATAATTAATCGATTTAAGAAATAACCAATCAAAAAAGCTCCTGAAATATACGATTCAGGAGCTTTTTTGTATCTTTTTTTGGCTCTTCGCCAAAACTAGTGGATTTGGTCAATTAGGCTCTTCCAAAATTTACCATCACGCTGAAATTTCTCACATTTCTAAATCAATGTCGTTTAGTTAAAATGAAGTTTTAGAGATCCTTCGCTACGCTCAGGATGACATTCCTGTCGGACAGATGAGGGAGGAAGAGAAGGCGGCTTCGCCGCCTTCTCTTCCTCTTTTTTTCCTCGAAAGCACCTGTCATTCTGAACGTAACGTAGTGGAGTGAAGAATCTCGTAATCATTATTTGGAATTCTCTGTACAATAATGAATACTTTTTTAAAATCCACTAGTTTAAGCGAAGAACCCTTTTTTTACTAGGTGGTTTTCGTTGACCACGTATAATTTGTTTCGTTTAGAATATACTAAATTCCTCTCCCGTTTTTATCCAATATTACGAGCAGTGGCGCATTATAACGATCATTTCCTTTTATGCTAGGATTTTTAGGATCCGCCGGCATAAATACTTTTCCTGTTAAAGCAATTCGACCATCAAGCAATTGAACTGCCGATGAAAAATCAGAGGTTGTAGGAAATGAAGTGGCAATTCGCTGAGGCATTAACACATCGGGAACATCGGTGCTTCCAAGTTCGCGCTGATATTCGGTCTCCAGATTTTTATCGATAATTGAAAATTTAGCACGGGTTACTACTCTACCACTCAAAATAGCAATGTTTGAACCATAAAGCATCACCTTTTTCCCATCCATTAGAAGAAGACCATTTCCATTTATATTGGGTATTGTATTGGCTTTTAAGGGTTCGCCGTTGCTTGATAATTGAATAACTCGGGTTTCGCTGGTACCCAGATACTCTTTTCCATAACTACACATATATACAAATCGCGATCGATCGACCTGAATAATGTCTTGCGTGAAAAAGTTTGCTGGAACCGTAATTCCAACCCGCCATAAAACTTTTCCTGTTGATGAAAGGCTATACACAATCGGGGTGTAGGTACGCATATTATTCTTGTACTCTTTTCCCAAAACTATAATTGAATTGTCGGAGAGCACAATAACGCGGGTAGCTTCTTCATTTAGGTCGGTGGATATGGGTGTTGACCAATCATAGGATTCATCGGTTGGATTAACTTTGTGAATCGTAATGTTATACTTTTTATTTTCGCCAATACGAGTATGTGCCACCACTGCAAAATCCTTTTTTGAAGATATATCGCTCAATATTGTATTGTAAACCACTGTTTTGGGGCTTTTTCCCTCAACACGTCCTGATGGGCTTAATTGCAAATAAAAAGGATTGTACTTTCCTTTTTCCAATGTAGTTCCGTACATTTTAAGACTTAAACCTTGAGTAATGATCAGTTTTCTTAGATTCCAAATTGGAAAATCCTCATAAAACTTATGTACTAAAGGCATTCCTTTTTTATCGAACCGACCAAAATAAGGTACCGATTTACCATAATCCACGGTCGATGCCTTACCAATTAGATAAATTTCAGTATTTGCAGCTTGAGCTATACCAACGATATTGTTGTGAACTAAAGTTTCATGCAATGCCGGATAATAAAATATTCCGGTTTGTGCTTTAGATACATTAATAGCTCCTAATGAGAATAAGATTGCTACAAATGCCGTCAGGAAATGTCTATAAAAATTCATATGTTTTCAATTTAAAGCATAAAGATAAAAAAAAAATGAACGTAACCATTATGATTGCTTATTATGCAGAAAATATATTGCTTTTTCAACTAAACTTTGACTACCAATAAACAGAGGTGTTCTCTGATGAATTGATGTTGGTTTAATTTCCATTATCCGTATATTACCATTATTAGCAAGCCCTCCGGCTTCTTCCACAATCCATGCCAAGGGATTACATTCATACATTAATCGGAGTTTCCCATTAATATTTTTATCTGTTGCCGGATAGAGAAAAATTCCTCCTCGAAGCATATTCCGATGAAAATCGGCAACCAATGATCCAGTATATCGAGCAGTAAGATTTATTTTGGACACTGGGTCAGGAAATCGACAATAATCAATAAAATGTTGCACTCCTTTCGCAAAAGAGTGATAATTTCCATCGTTAACACTATATATTGAGCCATCGGCCGGGATTTTTATTTTTGAATGCGACAGACAAAATTCACCAATTGATGGATCAAGGGTAAAACCATGCACTCCTGAGCCGGTAGTGTAAACCATCATTGTCGATGAGCCATAAATAATATATCCTGCAGCAACCTGAGCTGTCCCCGGTTGCAGAAAATCGTCGATATTGGGCTTCTGTCCTCGCGTAGATATCCTTTTATAGACGCTAAATATGGTTCCAATGGAAACATTGACATCGATGTTTGAGCTCCCATCCAATGGATCGATGCAAACGATATATTTGCCATCTCGTGACAAATCGTTGTCGAAGGAAATTATTTCGTTATTCTCTTCAGATGCAATTCCACACACTTCGCCACAAGCGCGTAGTGCCTGAATAAACTGACTGTCGGCAAATACATCCAATTTTTGTTGATGCTCTCCCTGGGTGTTTATAATCCCAATATCGCCTAAAATATCAACCAATCCCGCTTTATTTACCTCACGGTTCACAATTTTAGCAGCAATTCCGATATGGGAAAGCAGACGTGACAATTCTCCGGTTGCATAGTCAAAATCGGCCTGACAACGAATTATAAATTCATTTAATGGCATTCCTAAATATGCTTTGCTCATGTTCATCTCTTTAACTTTTTAGATAACGTGCCTTTTTTTATGGCTTAAAACAGAACCAATTCATTAAAACAATATAATCTAGTGCCAATTTACTATTTTTGTCACAATATTCGAACTAAAAGCATGGCAAAATTTGAATTTAAGTTTTAGTGCTGGGTACAAATTTACAAATAAATGAAAATAGGAATCGTAGGTACGCGAGGAATTCCCAACCATTATGGAGGATTTGAGCAGTTTGCCGAGCAGTTGTCGCTTGGGCTTTTAGAACAGGGATTTGAGGTATGGGTATATAATTCGCACAATCATCCCTTTCAGGAAAAGAGATGGAATGGAATAAATCTAATTCACTGTTATGATCCGGAAGACAAAATTGGAACCGCCGGACAATTTATCTATGATTTCAACTGCATTCGCGATAGCAGAAAACGCAATTTCGATATTGTACTGCAACTTGGTTACACCTCGAATTCGATATGGCATCGTTTTCTTCCAAAAAAACCAATCATAATCACCAACATGGATGGATTGGAGTGGAAACGTTCAAAATACAGCCGAAAAGTGCAACGCTTTTTAAAGCATGCCGAAAAACTTGCTGTCCATTCATCCGACTATTTGGTTGCCGATTCAGAAGCAATTCAACAATACCTAACTAGCACTTATCATGTCGAATCAACGTTTATTCCCTATGGAGCCGTGCTATTTAAAACGCCTGACAGTAATGCCCTAACAGGGTTTGATATCGAACCTCACTCCTACTTTTTAGCAATTGCAAGAATGCAAAGCGACAATCATGTGGAGGAGGTTATTCAAGGGGTTTTGGAATCAAAATCAGAACTTCCCCTATTTATGATTGGCAATATCAACAATAAATATGGTCGCTATTTAAAAAGTAGATATGCGGATAAACAGGTTCGCTTTTTAGGAAGTATTTACGACCAAGAGCTATTAAACCAGTTGCGATCCCATGCTTTGGGTTATTTTCATGGACACTCGGCAGGGGGTACTAATCCATCGTTATTGGAGGCAATGGCATCATCGACAACCATTTGTGCACACAATAACGTGTTCAATCGATCTGTGCTTTTGGATAATGCGCTATTCTTCAACACGCCCTCCGACATTGCGCAACTGATTAATAACAATGGATTTAACGAAAATCGCGAAGTTAAAATCATTGGGAATAAAAAACGGATCGAAGAAGTTTACGATCCGCAAGTAATTGTAAATAAATATATTGATCTATTTCGAAGGGCGACTAAAAAGAAGTAGTATTGTTGAGGAGTTGAGTTGTTGAGTCGAAAAAACAGCACTAATTATTTCTCTCGCTTTCTCTTTTCTTCAATTCGGCAATATTCTTTCTATATAATCGAAAGAAATAAAAAACCATAAGTGCCAATATAATTGGAATAAAACAGGCTTGAACAACATACGATGTAGGGATTTCTAAACCGCACGTTTGGAAACCTCGAATTGCAAAATAGCCCATATTAATGATAATAAATACGACCATTATGGCAGACATTACAAATTGACGAGCCAATTTTTGTTCCTTTTTTATCTCGTGTTTTTCAACAGTATTACGTATCATAGGATTTTAGTTTTTATTCGCCAAAAAATATTTCAATTCCATGTTTAACCCCTTTAATAATATAGGGAAGTCGGACTAAAATCCCGACTATTAAAATTAAAATAACGCCCACAAAGATCTTTTCTTGTTGCGACAGTTTTTCCCACTGGGCTTTTATTTTATCTACCATACTCATCGATTTCTAAATTTCAGTTTGATAAGAATTATAAACTTTAACATAGTTAAGTCAGTAATTTATTTTATGGATATCACAAATAATACCAACTCAACTATGCCAAAGTTAATGGTTAAAGCGTTCAAATAATAGGTTCGGTTCTATTTTTCGATTCGTATTCGGGCATCAACGGCCACAATTTTTTCACCACGTCCCAATAATGGATTTAAGTCCATTTCAAAGATTTCTGGAGCCGCTTGGCAAAGAGCAGCCACTTTGGTAATTATGGTTGCAAAATTTTTCTCACTAATGGGTTCTTGGCCTCGAACACCCTGAAATATCTTGTAACTTCGAAGTCGTTTAATCATTGACTCTGCCTCGGGTTGCGAAACTGGAGTTATGTCGCTTTGCACATCTTTGAGCACTTCGATAAAAATACCACCCATTCCACACAAAATCATGTGTCCGAATTTATCTTCGCGTTTTGCACCAACAAACAATTCGGTACCGCTTAACATTGGTTGGATAAGAATGGCCGTTGTATCTTTTATTTTGATCATACGATCGAATTCAGTCTGTGCAGTTTTAACATCTTTCACATTCAAGACAACGCCGCCCACATCCGATTTATGAACAGGGCCAACAACTTTCATTACCACAGGAAAGCCAAGGCTTTCGGCTTGCATAGCGGCTTCGTCACGGGTAGTAACAACAGCTTCGCCCGCGCGATTAATTCCAGCTGCATCCAATAGTTTTTGAACATCGCCGGGCGATAAGTAACCATTGTCAGATCCATCGATAATGGCACGTATGGCAGGTTTGTTGACGGTTGCAACAGCTTCGGGATTAATTTGAGGTTTTGGAGTGTTGTACACTTTGCACAATGCGTTTCCAAAAACCACTTCGTCGGGGAAGTTAATTCGTCCTTTTGCAATAAACGCTTCTATTTCGTCTTTCACATTAATTACCGATGGAAGAATTGGATATATTGGTTTGCGGCAAGTTTTCATTTTTTCATGCAATAAATCATAAACATCATAAACAGGGCACAAACCAGGACTTCCAAAAATAACAGCCATGGCGTCAATATTTGTAAAATCTTTTTCACACGCATCAATAATAAAGCCTAAATGCTCGGCAGTTCCGGTAGCTAGAAAGTCAATTGGATTTGCAACTGACGATCCACCATATAGTTTTTCGAGCAATTTAGTTGCTTTATCTTCCTCAATATGAGGCACTTCAAGACCACCATTACTCAATGAATCGGTGAGCATAACTGCGGGACCTCCGGCATGCGTTATAATGGCAATATTTTTTCCTTTCAATTCAGGATGCATAAATATGGATGCCACGGTTGTCAATTCGTCACGACCGTTACAACGAACGATTCCGGCTTTGCGGAAAAGAGCGTCTACGGCTAAATCGCTACTAGCCAATGCTCCTGTGTGTGATGATGCTGCACGGCTACCAGCTTCGGAACCTCCGGATTTAACGGCAGCAATTTTACATCCTTTTCGAACTAACGATGCAGCATGTTTTATCAATAAATCCGGTTTATCAATACTTTCAACATACAACAGTTTCACTTTCGACGATTCCCCTTCAACATAAGTTTCATCGAGATATTTTACGATCTCTTCAACTCCAATTTGGGCACTGTTTCCTACGGAAAACACACTGTTAAATGTCAATCCTTTGGGCACACCCGATTCCATGATAAAAACTGCGGTTGCGCCTGATCCAGAGACAAAATCCACGCCTTTAGGATCGAGAGTGGGAATGGGTGTTGTGAATATACCGTTATGATTTCGATTAAGCAAACCAACACAATTTGGACCAATTAAACTTCCTCCAACGCTGTTAATTATTGCTACAATTTGTTGTTCCAATTTAGCTCCCGCTTCGTTTTCCTCGCTAAATCCCGCAGAAAGAATAATATAACCACGGGTATTTTTTGCGTTGGCTAAGGTATTTACGGTGTCGGGGCAAAATTTAGCGGCAATTGCAATAATTGCTAAATCAACCTCGGGCAAATCGTTCACACTTCGAAATGTTTTTATTCCTTGCACGGTGTCCATTTTAGGATTTACGACATATAAATCGCCTTTGAAATTGCCATCGATTAGGTTTTTAAGAACCTTACCACCTGGTTTTTGGATATCGTCGGAACCTCCAACAACAACAATACTTTTCGGATTCAGAAGTTTTTCGTGTATCATAATATATTTTTTAATTTAGTATTTATATTTCATTAATTACCAATAAAAAAAACGAGATTGCATGTAATTTTGTTATTTTACATATTATCGAAAATAAATTTGATGATCAAAAAACATTGTTTCTGTTCTATTATTCAAATCAATGACAAAGATAAAAAAATAGACTTGTATTGGGGTTAGGAGTTCATTCTTTTTAAATTTCACCAACCAATTTAGTCGTATTTAAACGTTGATTCAATGCCGTTATTTTCGAAGCAACATCGATAAAAAATAAAATTACCCTCTCAAAACACTCTGTTTATCAAAAACATTCAGGAATAGTGGTACTAATACGAACAAAACACCAAACAATATTTGTATTTTTGAGTTTCATTATCATTTAGAACATTGGTTTTAATAGTATTAGATTAAAAAATGAACCTGTAATTCAGACAAACCATAAATGAGGCACATCTATATCCTATGTATGACTATTTTGCTCCTTTCGGCATGCAATGGTATGATGAATAATGAAAATAGCTCCTCCGAAAAAGCGTTTGTATTGCCCGATAACGCAACGCGCGTAATTATCACCGGGTATCTTTTTATTCCGGGAGAGGCGGACAGTATGCCAGGCAACTTTTTAATCGATTTGGGTGCCGACAATCTGTATCTCGACAGTGTGTATTTTCACGAAAATAATTTAACGTACGAAAATACATTCTTTGCCAATATTTCAGGCATTGGCAATACGCTAAAGCGAATCATTGTTATCCGAGATAGTGTGAACTTTACCTTTAAGGGGTATAATTTTAAAACGGATATCGTCCCGGTTTTAGATCTAAAACCCATTGGGGGCGACTACGTGGACGGACTTCTTGGGGTTCGCTATTTTATGGATAAATCACTGGAGATCAATTATGAACATCAATACATTATTATTCACTCTGGTATCAATACAGTTGATTTGACCAACTATCAATCCATAAAGCTTAAAAGAATAGACAATTATATTTGCGCACCCATTACCATGAAAGCCAATGGGATTGAGATTAATGGGCACTTCATTATCGACACCGGCTACCCGGTAAGTTCAATAACAAGTGCCGCTTCAAAAGTTCACAATTTAGAAACTGTCATTTCACACAAAATAGAATACTATACCGACTATGGAGGAATTGGCGGAGAATCAGCCAGTTATGACTTTATAATCGATTCGGTTCTGATATCCGACTTTAGTCTAAGCAATGTAAACATGTCCTTTAGTATTGATAGTGCCGGCATTATGGCAGAAGGTGATTATCTGGGAATAATTGGCAATGATATCCTAAGGCGTTTTGATGTAATATTTGATTTTGCAAACCTAAATCTCTACCTAAAACCGAACAAAATCTATACTAAACCTTTTGTTTTTGATCGATTGGGATTTACCTACGTTGATCGGTTTAGAACAAAGGGAGGTTGGATTGTTACTGGGTTGACTGTGAATGGTTTTGCTGAAAAACAGGGTTTAAAAATCGATGATAAAATCATATCCGTAAACAATATTTCGGTTGAGGATATTGAATATACCACGCAGGATAGTTTTTTCCTCAATACCAACCGAATTAGCATGGTTGTAGAGGATAGTAGTGGCAGAAAAACATTGAAATTCAAATTAAAGCCGTTGCTTTAGAATATAAAAAATATGTCTCGCGATTACTCGGCGAGAAATCAACGTCCACCTTCTTATTCGATTTTTTTCCTAAAGGAAGCTTAGCCTTCCCGCACCTTTTTTTCCTAAAGGAAGCCGGCACGCAAGGCAAATTCCGGATTTGTTCACCAGAAATCCAAATAGGTAAATTGGATTTCGTAACCGTGCGGTGGACTTCCCCTTGAGGGGATTGAGGGGTGCGCGAAGGGTGAACTTCTTTTTTAGTGGTGAAGCGATGCGCACTGAAAGAACAAACCCTGTCAACATTCACATGCTTGACAGGGTTTGTTCAATAAAACATCACAAAACTAATAACAAACAGAATAATTTCTGGCTTTTATTAGCATTTGTTGGGTAAACTTGCTTAATGCCAAAACCAACTTATTATGGGTTGCTTTGTCCATTTTTGTAGTTTCACAATGGTTCTCAATATACTCATTCATAGCATCATTACAACCATCTGGGTTTTCTGTTGAGTTTAGAGTAGCATCGCACTTATACTCATCGCCATTGGGAGCTACATAGTAACAGTTTCCAACCTCAACAGGACAGCAAACACTGGGAATTTCGCATGAAGGATTAATTGCAGTAATCTCCTCAAATGCTAAGCATACATCGTCATTCTTTTTTTCTTCACAACTCACAACAACTAAAGTTAGAATAGCAAGTAGTGTTAGTGGTAATAAAAATAATTTTTTCATAATATGGAATTTTAAATGTTAAAACTGTTATTTATCTAATATTTGCAAAATCTTTTTTCTGAATCCCAAATAATCGCCAAATCCTTGAATACTATATCCGTTGAGTACAAAGGAAGGAGTTCCCTTAAATCCCAATTGTTCAAACTCTTCTAAATTCGAGTTTAAATAGGCATCAGATGCACCTGCCATTATACACTCAGCCACAAAAGGGTCTTTATCGACAAAGCTATTGACCATATTCTCAAATTCAGCTGTATATATTATATTGCTTTGACTTAATAGCAATTGGTGCAGATATTCAAAATTTCCATAATGATTGACACATACTGATGCTCGCATGGAGTTGAGTATATCCATATTTTCTGTTTTTAAGGTCAATCGCATATTGATTTTCAGTCGCTTTGTTTGAAAAAACTCCGTTTCCATAGCCGGAATCACATTGGTTAAAAACTTTCGACATACAGGACAGCCATAATTTGAATACATATATACGGTATTCTGTGCCGAATCGTTGCCAAAAATAATGTCGAGTTCTCTATCTTGAAGCGTTATCTTGCTTTTCTCCAATTCTTTAGTAGGCTCAAAGTATTTCACTAACTTATAAATAATAGCTGCTGCCAATACAATTGAAATCAGTATTAAAATTACGCTTATTGTTCTTTTTCTATTCATCGCTCTCCTCTTCTTTTTTCTTTTTAATCTCACGACGATCTAGTTCGGTGCTATAATTTACGAGTTTTGGGTGAAACAGAAGACTCAAACCTCGATTCTGAACTTTAATTTCCGCAGTCATTACTTTTTGGGCTCGCTGATTGTCGAATCCATTAGACGAGTTCCCCTTTCGGTTCATCGACAGTAGATTCAACCCTCTACGCTCCTTTGTATCGGTCTCATCGAACAAATCGGACTCTTTGCCTTGTTGTTTTAATAATTTGTCGGACTTGCCAAGCAGAACATCGCCTAGGTGAACTTTTATATGATACTCATAATCACTACCAAAGCTAGCCATTCCAAAGGCCGACATATCAATTGCCGAACTCACAATGTCGGTTTTAGGGAAAAATATATTATTGTTATAAATGAAAATTCCACTCTCCATGGTTTTAAAAACAATGTTTTCGAGTTCTCGGAGATTTGTAAACTTTCCAATATCTGTGATGGGTTTATAATTATAGATTCCTCCATTCTCGAGTTTAAAACTTCCCATCACCATTATTTTGTCGTAAATAATGCTGTCGCCTTGTAATACAACACGTCCTTCGAGGTTACTAGTAAGAATTCCACTAATGTTTTCATGGGTGAACTCTGTTTGATCAAAGTCTTTGGCATCGACCAACATTTTATGAATGTCCAACTTATTGATCTCGTTTTTAAACATTACCGTTACAATTGAATCCTGTCGTGTATCGTAAACAACAGAACTAATCATGCTTCCTCCAAACCCGTTGAATTTGAATTGATCTAAAACATATAAACTGTCGTCAACACGGAATTTGGTATGCAAATCAGTTAGGATAATATCTCCATATTTGACGCTTTTAACGCCAACGGTTCCATTTACAATAAATGGTGGAATATAGGTTTCCGCAACGGCTGTGTCAGGCACAACTAATTTACTATCAGCATTTTCATGAATTACAGAAACTGTGTTTTTACTTGTTAATATTGCTTCCGATGTTCCATTTTGGGTTGTCTCCGGCAGAACTACTAAATTTTCAGAATGAACCGGTACAAGTGCCGATGAATCTTTTGGTAAGGTATCGGTTTCCATAAGAGCGGCAAACATATCATAGTCGATGTCGCTGAGTTTGATATGCGTCTTCATTATCAATTGCTTATCCTTCTGCTCAAGCAAAAATGTTTTGTACATGTTCCAAATCTCGGTCGAATCGGCCCAAGCCTCGATGCCGTGCATGTTTGCATAAAAATTATCGATGCGCATGGTATCGTTTGCCATCGAAAAGTCGGTGGACAGATTTCTGACTCTAACCAAGGTGTCTTCAAACATCTCGAAATTAAAATCTGTTACATGCATTGCTAATGTACTCTGTTCAAATACTATGGGATAAATATAGTTGTCGATTGAATCGAGATCAACAGTTCCATACGATGTTAGTTTCGCATCAAATTTACCAGAAATGTGCTCAACTAATGAATCGGGAATAAAATGTTTAATCTCATCGAGATCGATTCTAGCATTGGTTTCAAATGTAAACTCCGGCTTCGAAAAACCCTTAACCGTTGCCTTCCCACTCATCGAAGTCTCGCCCAATACAAAATTGAACTTCTCGACATTTATGCCTAACTTATCCATATCGGCAACATTACCAACCAATTGCATCACCAGTGTCGATGGTTTAAGAGCCACATTGTATTCCGGAGCCTCTAAACTAACGTTGGTAAACGATAGAGTTTTGTTGGGTTTGTAATTAAAATCGAGCGATAAGTTCTTAATCACATTCACCGAATCCAGTGCCGTTGAGAGATTCCGAACTTTTACATCCATCTGAGTTCTGGCTAGAAAATAGTTGGCGCTATTTATTCCCACATCGTCGGGAAGTTGTCCGTGGGTTGAGAAATTAAGCGTAACCAGTCCGGAGAGATATTCTATGGTACTATCAGGAATGAAAGGAGTAAACTCTTCTAAATTTAGATCGGCCTTTGCATTAAGATTATAAACCGGTTTGTCGATGTTAGAGACCTTTCCTGAAAGAGCAAATGTGCTTTTCATGGTTTCGAAACCTACATTATTAAAATCGACCGACACGGTTTTCAAATCGTTGGGATTGAGAACAATAACCGACCCATTGAGGTAAATATTGTTTATTATGGGGTACTCCGTGGTTTTCACACTTCCGTTTTTCATGCTAATTTGAGCATCGACACGTGGAAGAAGTAATGTGTCGTACAGATATCCTTTAATTTTTGAGTTGATGTCAATTTCGCCCTCAACTCCCACAACACCAAACTCTTTCATCATATCGGCTGGGGCATATTTACTCAACTCTTTGATATCGACATTCACAAAATCGACCCCCAAATTCATATACAATGAGTCACCCATAACAACAGCACCTGTTGCCGCTATCGATGCTCCGTCGGTATCAAGACGCATTGATTTTAAGTTTACATTTCCGTTGTCGTACGCAATATCGAAATTCACCGACGTTTTTTGCATCAGATGTGCATTAAATTCGTCGAAAATGCAATTACTCAAATCAACACCTCCCGTAACCTGAGCAACAATTGTATCACCATGAACAGTGGCGGCTATATGTATTTTTGGGATGTGGATTTTTGCCACGGCTTTCATCTGTTTATCGTTGTAATTCAAGACCACATCGCTCACGGTTAGGTTGGCAAGCAAAACATTTAAGATGGTTTCAGTGGTGTCGATGGGCGATATTTCGGCAACTGGCAGAGAATCAGAAGATTGAAAAGCCTCCGCTGCCATAATAAAGTCGAAGTTGCTAACGCCTGCAGTGTCAACAAAGTAGTTTACCATAAATCCCTCAACCTCAACTTTTTTAATCTCTATTTTATTTTCCAACAGAGGCATTGTTTTCACTGAAACATAGAGTTTTCGAAGACGTACCAACGTATCGGTGACCTCCATTAAAGCAGAATCGGGGTTGCTTCCCTCTTCTTTTCCAATGGTAAATCCGGAAAACTCGACCGTAGCATAAGGGAAGTTTCTAAACAGACGCAACGTCACATGCTCAACGGCTATTGGTGCTTTTATCATTGCACTTACCTCTTTGAGTGCCAATTTAGATATGGCATTTTCAGAATTGATAATTATTACTGTCACTAAAATGACGAGCGTAATAATGGTCAATAAAGTAATAAGAATTATGTTTCTAATTTTTCGCAAGATTCGTTTAACCTTCATTATATTTTCATTTATGCTATTTACTGAATGTCTATATGTTAATTCCGTGCAGGAATATGAAAACCTACGGTGTGTTTTTTTGTAATGATTCGCATTTCCTATATTTAAAAATTGGAAATTCTATTTAGAGTTCACAGAATCAAAAGATTATATAAAATCCCATCAGTTTTTTTGAAATAGGCCTTTAATTCGCCCTTGTTTATGTTTTTTCAATTCATTACTCAGGTCGTCGCCTCGTAAATTAATTGCAACAATTACACCATCGCCATCAACCAAAAAACTTGCTGGTATTGATCTTACATTGTATTCTATAGCAGCTTTATTCCTCCATCCTTGCGAATCAGTTACGTGATAAGGCCACTCCATTTCATCGTTATCAATGGCATCAATCCACCGTTCAAGTTTTGTATCTAAAGTAACGCTAAATATTGTAAATCCATTGCCATTTTCAAATTCGATTTCATTGTATTTTCTGTAGGCTTTAACCAAATGCGGAGTCTCTCTCCGGCAAGGCACACACCACGATGCCCAAAAGTCAATGAGCACCATTTGTCCACGTAAATCAGACAACTTAACCTCTTCTCCTTCGGGATTTACTTGTGCAATATCAGGAGCAACCTGCCCTATTTCAATTTTCTGTGAATATCCAAAATTCATTACAGAAAAAACAAACAGTATAAACGCACTTATATATTTCATATCAAGTTAAATATAAAATAAAAATATTTTCCAAAGCATTAATTTCATGATTTAGAACTTTATTACTGTAAAAATAGGAAAAACTTTCCACATCTGTGGGATAGAAATAACCCTAATTTACCAATAAAAAGTTGTAACACCCCCAAAAAATCAGGTAATTTTCACGATATATCACAAATGCTTGGTTCAATTTAGGCGATTGTGAGAATTCATACAGGTTCCTTTAAAACCTCCCCACACCTTCTTTTCCTAAAGGAAGCTGGCGCACAAGGCAAATTATGGATTCGATCACTGGAAATACATGTAGGTAATTTAATTTTCATAACTGCGCGGAGGGCTTCCCCTTCAGGGGATTGAGGGGTGATGAAACCGAGGAGTGAGAAAAGAAAAAAATCCTTCGTTCCCCATTAAAATCAGGAACGAAGGATTTTGATACCCTTATTTCTTTAACCTTATTTAGAAATAATAATCTTACTATTCTTCAACTCTCCATTGGCAACGATGGATATAAAATAGATGCCGTTTGAATGTTGAGACAAATCAATGGTATTGCTGTCAGGTTCAATCGTACGTTGGAGTATCAATTCTCCAACAGTGTTGTATATCGACACTTGTGCACTCTGGTCAAGCCCAAGAACGGTAACATTGCCTTTACTAGGATTTGGGAAAAGAATTATGTTATTGATATCAGAGTGACTATTCGATACTGTTACAATATCCGAATAGGATGTACTGCCATTAAAATCGGTCTGTTTTAGTCGATAATAGGCGGTTGATGGAAGCGGATTAAAATCAACCAATGAATAGGTTAACAAATCGCTACTATTCCCTGCCCCTGCAAGCGTTCCAACAACATTCCATGTTGTCATGTCCTGACTTCGTTCAACGGTAAACAATTGATTATTTTGTTCAGAAACGGTAGCCCATCGAAGTTGAATATGATCCATAAGGCGTTGAGCTCTGAAGTAAAGCAAACGAATGGGCAGTGGGTTATCCGTTGAATTACCCGCTAAGGAAAATTCCGAGAAGCCCGTTAAACCACTCTGTTCAAAGAGCGGATCAGCATAACTAAATGCACCGTTATATTCCCAAGGCTTCGCAACCGAAAGATTATTGAAATATAGATCGCTTTTGCCATCAGAATTAGATGCACCACCGGTAAATATTTGGAATTTAGTTAAGGTTTGACCCGTCACTGTATCCTCAAATATATCCGTCCAAATATTTAGTTTACTAATTCCGGTTACTTGAACTAGGAGATCGGCGCCATTTTGAGTTGCTTTGAACTTTAATAACATATCAGAACGCTCAATCCAACCTGTAGTACCGTATCCTGCATCAGTAATGTTAAAACTCCAAATTAGACTGCTTCCGTTATACAAACGTATTCCTTTTTTGCCATCGCGAAGTTGTACCGCCATGTCAACAGAAAAAGTGTAACCATCGCCCCAGCTTGTAATTGCACGTTCCGCATGTGCCGTATCGTTTACACCATATCCGTACATTCTGAATGATTTGCCATCTTGATCTAAATTAGCATGCCCAGATGTAATGCTTGATTGAATATCATGTCCAGCTGTTGCTCCATCGATAGTAAGAACCCAAGGTTCAAACCCGAAACCATTATTATTGCCGTTGATCCACGTTGTATAGTTAGATGCAATATCCTCAGCGGGAGTTTCCCGTTTCAAGATACGTATGTTCGCTGGTGTATTTATTGTTTGAATAGAACCCGGATCTAATCTTACAGTATACGTTCCTCCGGTCAATCCATCGCCAGCCGATA
>JAQVXQ010000197.1 GCA_028709085.1 Salinivirgaceae bacterium
CTACTTCAAAATATCGATCCAATTCTTTGGAGTAGTTTTCATAGTGCAGCGGTGCTCCTGTTTTAACTACCGATTCGTATTTTTCAATCCAGTATAGTTCCGTTCCCGGCAATATTTCGAGCACAGTTTTACCAATTATATCTGCTCCAATTAATCCGGTTTGTTTTTCAAAACTTGGGTTAACAAAAACAAAGCGATAATCAATCATCTTTCCGGTTTGATCAAAAATGCCTTCATGCACCGCCAACCCTTGCTCCATTTGCGTAACTAAGTTCCGATTGTCCTCTACGCTTTTGCGCAACGCAAGTTCCGCATTTCTACGCTCGGTAATGTCCATTATATGACCCAAAACCCGCACAACTTTGCCTTTTTCAAATATTGGAATTGCTGCAGTTTTTACCCAAGATTTCCGTCCTTTATGCGATGTAAAGGGTACTTCGAGGTCGTATGCAACTCCCTTGTCTATACAATCGTTAAATACCTGTAAAACTTGATCCCTATCCGACTCATTGTAACATTTAATGCTTTGATTAATTATCCAATTAAAATCTTCCATCGATTCATTATTCTCAAGCTCATGAATCCGATACACCTCATCGGTCCACATCATTTTCTGATTTACAGCATTCCACTCCCAGCCGCCAATTTTAGCAAGTTCTTGGGTTTTATCAAGAAGTAGTTTGCTCTCTATGATTCGTTGCTCATCCTTTTTTTGCTGAGTTATATCTCGAAATTCAACCACCCGAACTTGTTTCCCTTTGTAGGGAATATTTCGAGCTTCGATACAAATTGGGAATTCCAGACCATCGTTACGAACCCCAAATGCCTCGTAGGGATCTTGCATGTCGGAAAGAATATTGCTCATTACCAACGCTCTGGAACTTACAGCCATAAGCAAGAGTCCATCCATTCCAACAAGCTCTTCGTACGAATACCCAAACATTTCGGAAAGTCCAATATTACACTCTATAATTACGCCCTTGTCGTGAATAGCAATACCGCCAAACGAAGCGTTATGTAGAGCTTTAAATCGCATTTCGCTCTCTTTTAGTTCTCGTTCAATTGTTTTGCGTTCTGATATATTACGTGTAATATTTAAAATGGATGGTTTTCCTTTATATTCAATGGCAATTGCTTTCACTTCAACATCGATAATAGTCCCATTTTTGTGTTTAAATTGAGTTTCAAATTCAGCGATTCCTTTCTCGTCAATATCTGCTACTCTTTCAGACATCCCCTCCGTCGTATTGTTGACCTCAATTTCATTTGGAGAAATTCTTTTTAATTCTTCTTTCGAGTAACCAACCATTTCGGCAGCAGCAACGTTGAATTCAATAAAACAGGTTAGTTTTTTATTGGGTAGAATTGAAAAAATTGCCAATCCATCCTTATTAGACTCAAAGAGCATTTTATACTTCGCCTCACTTTCTGCCAGAGCCATTTCAGCATTTTTACGCTTCGTAATATTACGGATTATAGTTAAGGCCGAGTCTGCACCAAGTAACACCATTCGAGCATCAAAATAGTGCAATTCATCATTTATATTTGCCGTGTAGGAATATTCCTGGATCTCTTTAGTGCAAAACACCTTTTCGAGTTGTTTCTGTGTTATTTGCGCAATTTCGGGTGAAAGAACTTCATTAACCGACTTGTTTAAAAACTGCTCTGCAGGAAGCAGCAAGATACGCTCGTCCAATGCTTTGTAACTAAGAAACACTCCCTCTCTATTGAACACAAACATCAAATCAGGGATTGCCGACAAAACAGCTTCTGTTTCAAGCAAGCTTTTCGATAATTCCTGTCTGTTTTTATTCGTTTCTGTAATATCTCTAACCGTACAGTGCAACATAGTCTTGCCATTAAGGGTCATTTTAACAAGCAAAACATGGGCATCAAATAACTCGTTATTATTACGGTGATGTTTCCATTCATAATCAGCAGTCCCATTTTTTAAGACCGTTTGCATTATCTCACGAGCAAACTCTTTTGAATTCCGTCCATTTGGCTGTTTTGTCGGAGAAATAGACCATGGATTTAATGCTTGTATATTGCTACTTATCTCAAACCCAAACATTTTATACCAAGCAGCATTTGCTGTTGTGAAACACTCATTTTCAATGTCTAATAAAAGTATGGCATCCTTTGAGTTTTCAAACATAACCCGAAAACGTTCTTCGCTTTCACGGGCAGCAATTTCACTCTCTTTTAATTTTGTAATATCACGAACAACGCCATACATAACCTCTTTTTCTGTATCTGGATGCGAATTCCATGAAAGCCATTTAACACTCCCATCTTTACATATATAGCGATTCTCGAAGTGATAAACATCTTTGCCATCAACAATTGTTGATTTAATATTCTGGGTTGATTCCTTATCGTCGGGGTGCACAAATTCTATCCATGGTTTTGAGAGCATCTCTTGGGTGCTCCAACCTAAATACTGCTCCCACCTGGGGTTCAAGGTTTTAAAATAGCCGTCAAAACCGGCTATACAATGCATGTCTAAACTATTATCGTAAAAAAACTGGTCGGCGCGACCCTCTATTTTACTTTCGATTTTAAACTGTTCGACCTCCCCAATTATGGACTCAATTAAGCTTTCATCAATATTGTGCACATCCAAATCGGTTTTTCCAAGAAGGGTGCGAATTTTATTCTTCAAATTTGAGTTTGCTTTAACCATAATCGATCTCTTTTAATCTTCGTCAATATACAACAGAAATTAGTGATTTAAAAACTCTAAAATGAAGTATCTTTCAATTTAAAATGTTCTATAACTGTTTGAGCTTTGTCAGCACCCACGATGGCACTTATAGTGTCTAGGGATTGTATTTTCAGATTATCAATGGTTTTAAATTCAAGCAGTAACTTTTCTATGGTTTTTGGGCCAATTCCTTTTATGGAATCGAGTTCCGATTTCACAAATTCTTTGCTCCGCACCTCGCGATGAAACGTTATTCCAAACCGATGCGATTCGTTTCGAAGATGTTGAATAACCTTCAGCGTTTGGCTATTCTTGTCAATATAGAGGGGAATGGGATCGTTGGGGATAAAAATCTCCTCAAGTCGTTTAGCAATGGATATTAGCGAAACCCGATTCTCAATTTTGAGACTTAGTAGCGTTTCATAGGCCGAACTCAACTGACCTTTACCGCCATCGACAATAATGAGATCGGGCAGTGAAGCATTTTCTTCAAGCATACGAGAATAGCGTCGCGAAATAATTTCGCGCATACTGGCAAAATCGTCAATTCCCTCAACCGTTTTAATATGAAATTTACGATACTCTTTTTTGCTGGGTTTTCCGTTTTTAAAAACCACACAGGCAGCTACAGCATTGGTTCCTTGCAAGTTAGAATTATCGAAACATTCGATATGCAGTGGTGGTTTCGACAAATTGAGCTCACGTTGCATTAGCGACATCAGCCGTTCAGTTCTCAATGCGGGATTTGCCTTTTCGGACTGTTTTAACCGTTCAAGTTTGTAATATTTGGCGTTTTTTAGCGACAACTCCAACAGTTTCTTTTTATCTCCTTTTTGTGGAACAATGAATTTCAATCCCTCGATATCCACTTCGGGATCGAAAGGTACAATTGCCTCATTGGACGTACTTTGAAATCGATCGCGTATCTCAATTATGGCCATCTGAAGTATATCAACATTGCTCTCATTGAGTCGTTTGCGTATTTCGAGTGTGTAGGATTGAATAATTGAACCATGGATTACTTTCAAGTAATTGACATAGACAATATTTTCGCTAAGATCAAGGGAGAAGACATCTACATTATTTATGGAAGCGTTTACAATTGTTGACTTGCTCTGGTAATTTTCTAAAAGCAACATCTTCTGTTTTGCCTCTTCAGCCTCTTCAAATTTATACATTTTGGCACAAACATTCATTTGATCTCGAAAATGGGTTATGGCCTCCTTGATATTTCCTTTCAACACATTCCGAACCTGAACAATGGCGTTATTGTAATCGTCCTCGCTTTGCAATGCTTCGCAAGGTCCTTTACAATTACCAATTTGATACTCCAAACAAACTCGAAATTTACCTTCGCTAATATTTTTCGGCGTTAAATTGAGCGAGCATGTTCGAATATAATAGGTTTTGCGCAGAAAATCGATCAAGGTTTTCACCATCCACCCCGATGTAAAGGGACCAAAATATTCGCTGCCATCTTTTACCACATTTCGGGTTGAAAAGAGTCGAGGAAAAGGTTCATTTTTAATGCAGATCCAGGGAAATGTTTTATCGTCCTTGAGCAATACATTGTAACGCGGTTGATATTTCTTTATCAGATTGTTCTCCAACAACAATGCGTCTATTTCGGTGTCAACAACAATATGTTCGATGCGTACAATGCGTTTCACCATTACCCGAACCCTCGCAATATCATGCGTTTTAGTAAAATAAGAGAGCACACGACGGCGCAAGTTTTTGGCTTTCCCTATATAAATAATAGTGTCATTGGCATCAAAAAACTGATAAACACCCGGATTCTCGGGCAACAACGATGCTATTTCTCGTATTGGGATACTCATGATTTGCGCTTTTTTTAAAGAGGTTTAAAAGTACAGAATTTTTCAGAACTTACCATAAAGTGCACTTTTGTAACACAATTTCATTGCAGTTTAATTGATTTCTATTTTTTAATTTTGGTATTGCAATTAACTATATAAAACTTCACCGATATAAAAACAAGTTTTAATCTCGCCTTTATATTCCTGCTTACTGCTTTTGTGAGTTGTACAAACGAAATAGATCCAATAATTACGCCAACCGATGATCCTACACTGCTAAAAGAGACAAAAGGAGGCTGTTTTGACGAGCAAAAATCGACGATCTATGATATCGATACGTTATTACTCTATGGTAAACGACTCTTTGGTATTAACCATTGATATGGTGAACAATTGCGCAGCTCGTTTAATCGACTCCCTTTAAATTATTGACAATAACCATGTTAACATTTACATAAAAAACGAACGTGGTCCTTGGGCCAATTGTATTTGCACATATGAATTTCAATACTTTTTTAATAATAACGTAGATAATGACCTCCTCTTTGTAGTTTTCTTAAAAGATTAC
>JAQVXQ010000041.1 GCA_028709085.1 Salinivirgaceae bacterium
ATCGTTGTCAGGAAACAGCTGTTCCAGAAAATAATAAACAATTTGTCTATCATTATTATAATTATCATCCTCGGCATTTATATAATTATCATAAACGTCCGATTCAATCAAACTATTGTAAACGTGTCTAATTATTTCGGGATACTCTTGCCATCCTATCTTCCGAGTGGTGATGTATTTCTGAAAGTCCTCAATTTGCTCAATGTCTAAAATAACTCTATTGTTCACAAATCGAGTGTTTGGATTAAGATCCTCCTCCGTTGGCATCAACTTATTTTTCCGTAGTTCCATTCGATTAACTGCAAATTGTCGAGTTTCGACTAAAAGCGCAAAAAACGCATGATAGAGATCATGAAATTTCAGAATACTGTTGGTTAACTCATTCTCGTAGAATTTCAAAGACCCTTCACCACTGCTAAAATAGGCGAAAGCAATATGCATTGCCTTCATTCGTAGTAATCGTCTGCTAATCATTAGCTTTAGTATATTGAGTTTGCATTATATTTTACCGTCAAACTATTTTCAACCGACAAAAATACCAATTTTCCACGACAAACGAAAATAAATACTGCTCTCATGATCAACAAATGCAAATGAATTCTATTTCTTAAATTGAATGAAATTGAATTGCAAATTGGTTGATTATTATTTCTCTTTCGACTCCCAGAACTGTTGCTCATTAATCTCATTGAGCCGTTTAATGGTATAATCAAAATAGGACAATTGCAGCCCTTCTTTTGCATCGGAATTCTCTTTTTTATCGGGTCGTAAGGTTAAAAATATCTGATAATACTTTACGGCCAACCCATGGTTGTTCATACGGTCATAAATTCGTGCAATTTTAAATGGCAAAAGTGTATCCTTAGGGCTTGAACGATAAGCATTTTGATACATTGTCAACGCATTATCAAAAGAGGACAAGTCGGCATAAACCCGACCAATTATCTGATAAATTGCAGCTATAAATTGGGGATCGGGAGTTATTATTTTCAATGTTTTATTCAAATAATCGATGCCTCTATACGGATATATTCCTTTGATATAGGAGACTCCTGTCATATAGCATAAATCGGCGTTAAGGGTGTCGCTTGCATATGCTTTCTCAAGATATTCAACCGCTTTACCATAGTGCTCTTTCTTATAGTAATTGTAACCCAAATGCCTTATTGTAAAGTCACTACTATCGTTAAGTGCAACACATTTATCAAAATTTAACAACGATTGGTCGTACTCCTCAATTGAAAAATAAAGCTGACCATTTAATCGAAGCATGGGGAGATTTATGGAGTCGTAGATCAAATAGTTTTCGGTAACCAACAAAGCCTCGTCGGCTTTCAACTGCTTAAACAAAAGTGTTGCTAATCGATGAGCGGAATAAAAATCAGTACTATTATTTTCCAATGATTTCTGAAAATAGAGAATAGCTGAATCTGTCATTTCCAATTTGTCGTAGGTTTTGGCCATTTGTGAACAATTATAAAATGACGCATCGATTTTATACGCTGTTGAGTAATATTCCAACGCATTCGTGTAATTATTGGCCAAGTAGTGCATCATTCCAGTTTGCTGTATTAAAAACAAATTATTTTCCTGCAATTGAAGGGCGCGATTCATATAATCAATGGCTTTTTTAAAATTCCCCAACGTTTGATAACTGGTTGCGAGTTCAACAATATATTTCACCGAAAAGGTGTCTTGCTGATGTAGTTTTTCAAGGCAATTAATGGCGCTATCCACCTTATGAATTGCCTTAAAGATCGTTACTTTTGTATAAAGAAGATCCGGCTCACTGTTATCATGCAGTTTAATATTTACAAGTTCCAACGCTCTTTTATAATCGTAATTACTTATTAAAAAGCTGATTGAGTCCGCTTGCCCAAAGATATTAGATACAAAACACAATCCAAATAACCCAATTATGACTCTTTTCATGGCAGAAGATTAGTTAAATATTACGTTCAACTAAAGATTTAGTTGTCGGCTTAAATGTACAACTAATTCTTTAGTTATGATATAAAAGCGAGGATATAAAAACAAAAGTCCGACACTATTAGGTGTTGGACTCTTATTTTTATATATGCCTTAAAGGCAAGAATAAGTTTAAATCATTGAAGATCAACTAAATTAATCCTTTGTCTAATTTCTCCTGAACTTTCTCAAGCATATCGAGCGTCATTGCGGCTAGATTATACGTTGGTTTCCAACCCCATTCTTCTTTTGCACAACGATCATCCAAACTATTTGGCCAACTATTAGCTATTCTTTGTTTAACTTCGTCAACCTTATAATCCATTCGAAATTCGGGAATATGCTTATGGATTTCGGTGGCAATAATCTCAGGATCAAAACTCATTGCGGTCACGTTAAACGAATTGCGGTGGATTAGTTTTGTGGGATCTGCTTCCATTAAATCGATACAGGCTTTAAGTGCATCGGGCATATACATCATATCCAAGAATGTACCTTTTGCAAGATTGCACGTATATTGCTGTTTTTTAATGGCTTCATAGAAAATCTCCACGGCATAATCGGTGGTTCCGCCTCCGGGCAAAGTAACGTTTGAGATAATTCCTGGGAATCGTACGGATCGAGTATCAACACCAAATCGAGAGTGATAATAATTACTCCAAAGTTCGCCGGAAACCTTACACACTCCATAAATTGTTGTTGGTTGCATAATCGTATCCTGCGGCGTATTATCGGCAGGGGTGCTTGGTCCAAAAGCTCCAATAGAACTTGGTGTAAAAACGGCACACCCTTCCTGACGGGCTATTTCTAAACTATTTTCTAATGCTCCCATATTTACTTTCCAAGCAAAAGCGGGATCTTTTTCACCTGTGGCCGACAGAAGAGCCACCAAATTATAGATAGCATCAATTTTATGTTTTTTAACAATCTCATGAAATGCTTTTCCGTCAAGCGCATCTAATTTCTCAAACGGACCAGATTCAGCTAAGATTTTGCATTTTGATTCATTAAAATCAGCTGCTACAACATTAGCATTGCCATAAATTTTCCGAGCGTAAGGAACCAATTCGGAGCCTATTTGTCCACCAGCTCCTACTACTAATATCTTCTTCATAAGAATAAAATTTAACTATTTAAAGTCCATCTACTATTCCGGTAAATCCATACTGAAATGATGCTGAAACTTGCGAGCAAAAGTACGGTTTTCCACGCACAAAAAAATATGTTATTCACAATATATTTACACCCTTTTGATTTCCGCAAAATTAAGTACAATTGGTACTAAATAGAATTATCCTCTTTATACCATTGAGAGTACATTAAATAACTATTTGCGATCCGATCGATCGTATTACGTGTTTGCTCTGGGTCAATATCTTTCACTTTTCTTGCAGGAACTCCTGCATAGATGGTACCAGATTCAACAATTGTATTTGCCAACACGAGCGAACCGGCGGCAATTATTGAATTGGTTCCAATATGGGCATTATCGAGAATGGTTGCTCCTATTCCGACAAGTACGTTATCTTCAATAATTGCACCATGAACAGTTGCATTGTGAGCAATAGATACATTATTTCCAATATGAACTTGCGACTTTTCATAGGTGGTGTGCAAAACGGCACCATCCTGAATATTTACACGGTTGCCAATACGAATTGAGTTTACATCGCCGCGTAAAACAGCGCTATACCATATGCTACAATCATTTCCAATTACAACATCTCCAATGATAACAGCATTTTCGGCCAAAAAACAATTATCCCCAAATTTAGGAGTAAAGCCACGTACATTGCGAATTAAAGCCATCGATTTTATTTTAAAGTATGTTCATTTTTCTGCCAAGGCGAAGCATAACATCTTGAAATGTAATCATTTACAACAACCTTTATATAGTGAGAAAAATCAAATTCAATTTCCAACAAACTCAACTTCTTCCCAACATTTAAACATCTTGCAATAGTCCATCCCGCATAATAATACGTCGATCGGTCATTTCAGCAAGCTCATTATCATGGGTAACGATAACAAATGTTTGACCATAAATGTCGCGGAGTTTAAAAAAGAGTTGATGTAATTCTTTCCGATTAACAGAATCAAGATTTCCACTGGGCTCATCGGCCAATATAACCGACGGATTATTCATAAGAGCACGCGCAACGGCTACCCTCTGTTGCTCGCCACCCGACAATTGGGAAGGTTTATGGCTAATGCGATCTTGCAGCCCCATTTGTGTTAACAGTTCCAATGCTCTTATTTTCGATTCTTTGAGTGATTTCCCATGAATCATAGCAGGAATACACACATTTTCAAGTGCGTTAAACTCAGGCAATAGTTGATGAAATTGGAAGATAAATCCAATATTTTGGTTGCGGAATTCGGATAATTTCTGATCATTTAGCATACTTATATCCGTGCCATGTAAAAAAACACGGCCGCTATCGGGGCGATCGAGTGTGCCAATAATTTGCAAAAGTGTGGTTTTTCCAGCTCCACTAGGTCCAACAACGGCAACAACTTCTCCTTTGCCAATCTTCAAATCAATCCCTTTTAAGACATCTAAAGTTCCATAACTTTTACGTACTTTTTGAACTTCAATCATGATTTTTATTTTTTAATATGCGTACAAAAAAAGTGCCCTTACCGATTTGTCGATAAGGGCACTTTCGGTCCTAATAATTTAAAACTAAGAATTACTTTTTAGTTTCTTCTATTTTTTTGAATTTTTTCTTCATTAAGTCATAAGCAATTGGTGTTGCTACAAACAACGAAGAGTATGTTCCTACAATAATACCTAACATCATGGCAAAGATAAATCCTCGAATTACTTCACCACCAAAGATGAATATTGAGAACATAACTAAGAATGTGGTAAGCGAGGTATTAACAGTACGACTTAACGTGCTATTTAATGCTTGATTCATCAACAACTTACGGTCGCGACTTTTATACAACCCAAAGTATTCACGAATACGGTCAAACACAACAACGGTGTCGTTAATTGAGTATCCCACAACCGTTAGAATTGCAGCAATAAATGCTTGGTCGATCTCCATGGAGAACGGCATTATTTGCTTAAAGATGGCATAGAAACCAAGAATAAACAAAACGTCATGCGAAAGCGATATTACTGCGCCGAGTCCATATTGCCAATTTGAGAATCGAATAAGAATATACAAGAAAATCACAAGTAGCGCAAAGAATACGGCATAAATAGCGGATGTTTTAATGTCATCGGCAATGGTAGGTCCTACTTTCATGGAGCTCATACGACCAATGGTTTTATCTTCATCGCTAACAAAATCGGTAAACGTGAAATCAGTATAAAAGCTGGATAATCCTCGATACAACTTTGCTTCCACAACATCCCCAGCCTCAACTATAAGTTCAGGATCCTTATTGCCTGAAATTTCGCGGTACTCAGCAATATCTTCTGCGCTTAGTTCGTAATCGGTTTCAATCATATACTTGGTCGTTATTTTGACCTGATTATTACCTCCAAATGTTTTTACGTCTGGAGCGTCGCCATATTCGTTATCTAGAGCATCGCGCACATCCTGCACTGTTACTGCCTCATTAAAACGCACAATATACGTGTGTCCTCCGGTGAAGTCAACCCCTAAATTTAACCCTGTAGTAAATAAAGAGACAACTCCTACTGAAATAACAATCCCCGAAATAACATATGCGATTTTTCTTTTTTCGATAAACTTGATATGAACATTGGAGAATAAATTATCGGTAAATTTCGATGACAATTTAATGGTTTTGTTCTTGTCGAGCAAGAATTCGAATACTAAGCGGGTAATGAATATGGCACTAAATAGGGAAGTTAAAATACCAATTCCCAACGTAATTGCGAAACCATAAATTGGGCCTTGTCCAAAATATCCTAAAATTATAGCCGTAAGTAACGAAGTTAAGTTAGAGTCAATAATTGCAGAATAGGCATTTTGATATCCATCGGCAATAGCCATTTTCATGCCTTTACCTGAACTTATCTCCTCTTTAATACGTTCGTAAATAAGCACGTTCGCATCCACCGACATACCCATGGTTAAAACAATACCTGCAATACCGGGTAATGTTAGCACGGCGCCTAGCGAAGCAAGAACTCCTAATATAAAGAATACGTTGGCAAGCAATGCAATATTTGCTATCCAGCCTGCGTGTCGATAATACAAAATCATATATAACAGTACAACCAAGAAAGCAAGGGCGAATGACCACAATCCTTTGTTGATTGACTCTAAACCCAATGAAGGCCCTACGATCTCTTCTTGAATAATACGCGCAGGAGCAGGCAACTTACCTGATTTCAATATATTTGCTAAGTCTTTTGCCTCAGCAACGGTAAAGTTCCCAGTAATTGACGATCGTCCACCACTAATTTCACCTTGTACTACAGGATAACTGTAAACGAAATCGTCCAATACGATGGCGATTTGTTTCCCAATGTTATTTTTAGTTAGTCGAGCCCATTTTTTCGCTCCCTCTGAGTTCATTGCCATGGAAACCTCTGCTGTTGCACGATTGTTACCAAACTCCTCACGAGCATCAGAAATAGCATCTCCTGATAAAGCAGCTAATCCTTCTCGATTACTTACTTTAATGGCCACAAGTTCAAAAACACTTTTTTCAGCATCGATAGGTTTAATTCCCCAAAGGAACTTAACTCTCAATGATCGAGGGAATAGTGCCTGAATTTCATCCGAATTTAAGATGTGATTTACTTCGGCAGTATCTTTTTTATGAGCATATCCAACAGCTGCACCTTCACTAATTGTACCATCTTGAGACACTCTTGGGTTTAGAATTGCAAACAATGGATTCTCTTTTTTCCATTTTACGGCATCAAACTCTTGCTCGGAGTCAACAATGGTTGTATCGACGTCATCAAGGAGTGATTTTTTATCTTCAAGACTATCCTTAACACTCTCTTCTTCAGCAACTTTGTCCACTTTAGTCTCGGCAGTCTTTTCACTCTCTTTGGAAGAGGTGATGGATTCTTTGGCCGCTGACAATTCGCGCATTTTTTGGTTTGCTTGAATCAAATATTGATGTACTTCGCTATTTGAATAGGTTTCCCAAAACTCAAGGTTCGCTGTTCCTTGAAGAAGTTTCTTAACCCGCTCTGGATTTTTAATTCCTGGTAGTTCAACTAATATTTGACCATCGGTTTCGAGTGGTTGGATATTTGGTTGTGCTACACCAAAACGGTCGATACGATTCCTGAGAATGTTGAAAGAGTTGTCAATTGCTGACTGAGTCTCTTTTTTCAACGTTTTAAGGACGTCATCGTTGCTACTGTTCAAGCTAACTTTATCGCGTAAGTTTTTGGTTGCGAAAATAGCTGCAAGTTGTCCGTTGGGAGCAATTTCAGCAAAGGCTTGTCCAAAAAGTTTCACAAAATCGTCTTGTGAATTTCGTTGTAGTTTCTTTGCCAGTTTAATTGATTCTTTGAAGACACTGTCTTGTGAATTTTCAGAAAGGGCTACAATTACATCTTCTACAGCTACCTGCAAAACGACGTTCATTCCTCCTTTAAGGTCAAGCCCAAGATTAATTTCTCTCTCTTGACACTCCCTGTAATTAAAGTCTCTAATAAAAAAGAAACTGTAAACAGTCTCACTGGCTATTGAATCTAAATAAACGGCCTCTTTCGTTTTATCAAAAACATTGTTCTCGTCGGTTGCATAGATTTTAGCTTGTTTCCGGACGTTGGCTGCAAAATATGTAAAGGACAACTGATACACACATACCAGCGCCAATGCAATAGCCACAAATTTTATTGCTCCTTTATTACGCATTGTAAATAATGTTTAATTTATCTGACATCTTAATTGTTTCAATTTTTGAAGCGCAAATATATCTAATTTTTCATAATAAATCAGTCTCAATCTGTTTTATTTTCAAATTGATAACCGAAGTTCGAATGAATCTTAAATTATGTGCTAGGAATTGTTTTCCTTCTTTTTCTCAAGAGCTTTGAAATATTTCCCTTGAAATAAGACTAAATAAACAACACCGCAAGTTATGGCGCTATCGGCAATATTAAAAACGGGTCGAAAAAAAAGAAAGTGATCATTTGACCAAAATGGAAACCACGATGGAAAATGTCCTTCAATTAAAGGAAAATAGAGCATGTCGACCACATGTCCTTGAAACCAAGGAGCATATCCGCCTGCTTCCGGAAATAGTTGGGCTACTTGCCCATAGCTTTCTGAAAAGAGAACTCCATAAAACACACTATCAAATATATTCCCCAAAGCACCTGCTAACACAAAAGAGATTCCAATAACAACTCCCCTGGTAGCGTTATGCGCTTTAATTAACGAGTTTAAATACCAACCAATTCCAACAACCGCAGCGATCCGAATTATGGTTAATAGATACTTTCCTACTACTCCACCTAGGGTCATTCCAAATGCCATTCCTTCGTTTTCGGTAAAGTGAATCAAAAACCAATTTCCAAAAACCGGGAAACTCTCCCCGATTATCATATTTGTTTTAATCCAAAACTTAATCAATTGGTCGATTAAAAGAATTAAAAACACAACCAAAAAGGCTATGTTTATAGGGGATAACTTAAATTTATAATTGTTCATTGATGGTCTTTTCCCTTTGTTTTCATCGTGTTTCCTCACAACACAACTACGCATTATGTGCCAACAAAAAGTCACCAACAAGGTTTAATTTTCGATTTATGGGCGAACCTAAAACCGTGTTGATGACCTAACATTAGAATAATTATGACTTTTGATTATTTTTAGCTTCTATACTTAATGTAGCGTGTGGTACGGCCATTAAACGTTCTTTTTGAATCAACTTGCCTGTTTCTCGACAAATCCCGTAGGTTTTATTCTCAATACGCATTAAAGCCGCTCTAAGATGCTGAATGAATTGCACTTGGCGTTGTGCCAATTTGCCTGTCTCTTCTTTTGAAAGAACGGAGGCTCCCTCTTCTAACACTTTAAATGTTGGCGATGTATCTTGAATATCATTTCCATCGGTGTTTGACAATGAACTTCTTAACACTTCATAGTCGCGTTGGGCGATATCCAATTTCTCAAGAATTATCTCCTTAAATTCGGCAAGCTCTTGATCTGAGTATCTTTTTCTATCGTTCATGGCTTTTTCCTTTTATTTAGTTTTCTTTTACTATTAAAATCTGTGTCTGAAGGTTCTCTTCAATTTCAACCTCCTTGGCTGCATCGTCTGACACTTCATCCAACAAAACTACATCGTTTGCAAGTACCTGTGCTGCAATATAATGACCATGCTCTTCGATTGCTTTTGCGATTAGTTCATGGCGACGAATATACAACTTTATTTTATCAGTTACATCTAAACCACTTTCTTTTCTCATATTTTGAATGCGATTTATGAGTTCTCGTGCTATTCCCTCCATGCGTAACTCTTCTGTAATTTGAATGTCCAACGCTACGGTAACTGCACCTTCTGTAGCAACAAGCCATCCGGGAATATCTTCACTTGAGATTTCCACATCGCTAAGTTCAATTACAAATGGTTGCTTGTTCAATGTAATTGTCATATTGCCTGCTAATTCGATTGTAGCAATATCTTCTTGGGTCATTGCCGTAATAAACGATGAGACCTCTTTCATTTGTTTCCCGCAACGTGGTCCGAGTGTTTTAAAGTTTGGTTTAATTTTTTTCACTAAAACGCCTGCGGTGTCTTTCAAAAACTCGATCTCTTTAATATTCACCTCCGATAAAACAATGTTTGAAATCGCTTTAATATCGTTTTCCATACAACTGTCGAGTACCGGAATCATTACTTTTTGAAGTGGCTGGCGTACTTTGATACTTACTTTTCGTCGCAATCCAAGGATCATTGAAGATATTCGTTGCGCCAATTTCATTTTGCGTTCTAAATCAGGATCAACCAATTCCATGTTTGATTTCGGGAAGTCGGATAAATGAACACTGCTGTTATCTTCGCCGGTTATTAAAGTTAAGTCTTGATATAATCGATCCATAAAGAAGGGAGCTAACGGTGCCGCCAACTGAGAAATGGTTTTCAAACAGATGTACAAGGTTTGATAAGCAAATATTTTGTCATCGTTGTATTCTCCGCCCCAGAAACGTTTTCTATTAAGGCGAACGTACCAATTGCTCAGATGTTCGTCGACAAAACTGGCGATTAAACGACCCGCTCTTGTGGGCTCATAGGTGTCGTAAAGCTCGGTAACTTGGTTAATCAAACTATTCAATTCGCTCAAAATCCATCGATCGATTTCAGGTTGTTTCGCTAAATCCACTTTAGCATCGTTATTTGTAAAACCATCAACATTAGCATACAGGGCAAAGAACGAATAGGTATTATATAAAGTTCCAAAGAATTTACGACTCACCTCGGCAACTCCCTCTTCGTCAAACTTTAGGTTATCCCAAGGTTGGGAGTTTGTCATCATGTACCAGCGCAATGGATCGGCGCCATATTTATCCATCACTTGGAATGGATCGACTGCATTTCCAAGTCGTTTAGACATTTTATTTCCTTTTTTGTCTAAAACCAATCCGTTGCTTATAATATTCTTAAAAGCGACACCGTCACTGATCATGGTGGATATTGCATGTAGTGTAAAGAACCATCCACGGGTCTGGTCAACGCCTTCGGCAATAAAATCGGCGGGGAAAAGATTATTGATTTCCGCCTCATTTTCAAATGGGAAGTGCCATTGTGCAAATGGCATTGCTCCTGAATCGAACCAAACATCGATTAAATCTAACTCGCGATGCATGGGTTGATTGTCCTTGCTCACAAGTACAATATTATCGACATATGGACGATGAAGATCTATTTTCTCGTAATTTTCTTTTGAATAATCGTTCACCACAAACGCCTTGTATGGGTTCTCTTTCATGATTCCCGCTGTCACCGATTTCTCAATTTCGGTCATCAATTCGGCAACGGAGCCTATGCATTTCACTTCCGATTTATCGGCCGTTACCCAAATTGGCAATGGTGTTCCCCAATATCTTGATCGAGAAAGGTTCCAATCGACAAGATTTTCGAGCCATTTTCCAAATCGTCCTTCTCCGGTTGATTGTGGTTTCCAGTTAATGGTTTTGTTAAGCTCAATCATGCGATCTTTCACTGCCGTGGTTTTAATAAACCAGGAGTCGAGCGGATAATATAGAATTGGCTTATCGGTTCGCCAGCAATGGGGATAGTTGTGAACGTATTTCTCTATTTTAAAAGCTTTGTTTTCTTTTTTCAACATTACACTAATGTCGATATCGGTACTCATTTCCGATTGTCCGTCCCATTTTGCGTCGTAGTCATTTTTTACATAACGTCCTGCAAATTCGGAATAGAGTTCTACATTTACATAATTGGCAACAAACTCATTGTCAAGATCTTCAATTCTGTAGAATCGTCCTTGACGGTCAACCATGGGCTCTGGTTCGTTTGTTTTATTTCGTAAAATAAGGGGCGAAATTCCGGATTGCTTGGCAACACGATCGTCATCGGCACCAAATGTTGGGGCGATATGAACGATTCCTGTTCCATCTTCGGTGGTAACAAAATCGCCAACAATTACTTCAAAAGCGTCGCCCTCGGGTTTAATCCATGGGATAAGTTGCTCATATTGAATCCCTGCCAGCTCTTTCCCTGTAAATTGCCCCAAAATCTTGAACGGCACCTTTTTGTCGCCAACTTTATACTCTTCGAACGAAGCTGTGGCGTTTGCTGCATTAAAATAAGCATCGGTTCTATCCTTTGCCAAAACTACGCAAATGGGTTCACCGGTATATTGATTAAACGATTTTACTACGTTATATTTTATATTGACACCTACGGCCAATGCAGTATTTGACGGCAATGTCCATGGCGTAGTTGTCCAAGCAAGAAAAGAGAGATTTGTTCCTGCTATATCATATAATGCTTTTGACTTTTGGTTTCGGACAACCTTAAATTGGGCAACAACAGTGGTATCTTTCACATCACGATAACATCCAGGTTGATTTAACTCATGGGTACTTAATCCAGTTCCTGCTGCGGGTGAAAATGGTTGTATTGTCTTTCCTTTATAGATTAATCCTTTATTGAACATACGTTGCAGTAAGTTCCAAAGGGTTTCAATGTATCGATTATCACACGTTATGTAGGGAGATTGCATATCTACCCAATATCCCATTTGGTTTGTCAGGTTTTCCCATGCGTCGGTATAACGCATTACATCCTTACGGCAATGGTTATTGTACTCCTCAATGGAGATTGTTTTGCCAATATCCTCTTTTGTAATGCCCAACGATTTCTCCACTCCCAATTCTACAGGAAGTCCGTGTGTATCCCAGCCTGCTTTTCTATCCACTAAAAAACCTTGCATTGTTTTATATCGGCAAAAAACATCTTTTATGGCACGTGCCATAACATGGTGAATACCAGGCATTCCATTTGCCGATGGAGGCCCTTCATAAAATATATAGGCTGGCTTGCCTTTTCTTGTTGTTAAACTTAGTTCAAATGTTTTCTCTTTCTTCCAATACTCTAAAATCTCTTTGTTAACTGCCGGCAGATCAAGACCTTTGTACTCTTTATACTTTTTACTCATGTGTAGATTGTTTTTTTACGGAAAACCCGGCAAATATAGGAATTAACCCTCGAAAAACAAGCTTTTACGCCATATTCTTTTTTCGAGGAATCAAAACAAGTAGCATTATTACGCTAAACATAAAGTGAGATAAACAAATTTCATAATTCAACTGTTTTCTCAATTAAAGACCAAAAGTCCTGAATTTAAAACTAAGCAATACCAATGCAACGGCCTATATAACACTTAAAATTCTTAATAGATTCGATCACTAAAACAGTTGATTTTTTCATGAACACTTTATAATTACCCCTACCTAAACCACAATTAACAAATCAATAACACAAGAAGTATCAACAAAGTCCAACAAGGATTTCATTTCTATTAATCAATTAAATTAAAACTCTATGAAAAAACTACTCTTAATGATTATGCTGTTTTTAGCTTTTTTCAGTATTGAGACTCGTGCTCAATCTGGAGGAGGGAAAAACATGGCTGTAGAGTTGAGTTTATCGCCATTCGATGACACAAAAGCGTGGTTAACTCCCTACTATTTAAAAGGAAGAGCATTTTTCTCTGATTTTGGTGCTCGCCTAAGTTTTGGAACTAATATGCTGTTCCGAGGCGATCAGGAAAACAATCCAGAATCGGTTAAAAATTATGCATTCTTCGATGTTCGACCTGGTATTGAATACCATATTGGTGCAACCAATGAGGCAATACCTTTTGTGGGAATCGACTTTATTTATCAAATGCGCAATGCAAACATCGATGCAACGGTAGGCGCTCCCATTACGGGAGCATGGGATATTGCGCTTCTTGAAAACAGAGGATTCACAGCTATAGGCTTTAACATTGTGGCTGGTGGCGACTATTACATCAAAGGGGGAAACCTTTTTGTAGGGACGGAACTTGGGTTTGAGTTTCTTAGGATTACAAACCATGAAGTTTTAGTTGGAAATGAAACAGTTGCCCAAAAAACCAAAGCCTCCCAATTTAGACCTACGTTAAATAGCTCTATTCGAATTGGTATCGCATTTTAATATACAATTGCTAACTATAACTAAACTAAACATGAAAAGCTTTATTCTAAAAAATGGTAGAACAAAAGGGCTCATGCATATGGCGTGGCTATTTGCACTTGTTCTTTTCCTTGCTCCTAGAGCAACTACCGCACAAACATTCAGTGTTGAAAATCATCTGGGAGGATATACATCAAATCCAGCTGATAACTTGATTGTAAATCAAGATGCAATACAATTAAAAATTATTGATGTTGCTGGATTTACGCTAAATAACAAATTTCACTTCTACTACGTAGAGACGTACCAAGGAGCCAATAACCTTACGCAAGATCGTATTGTAGAAACACGGACATATCCTTCAGGAGGATGGCCAAATCCGAGCGGAAGAACATTCTCAGGAATCGTTTCAGAAATAGGGACATATGATTTTTATGTTGCACAATGGTCAGGCAGATTTGATCATGAATACATTCTTGCTGGAGATCCTGACATTGATCTTGCAAACACCTATGGTACATCAAGCACCGATTTTAACTTCTACTTTAACAACCCAGGAAACCGAATTTTAACAACCAACATTGTAGACACAGGATCCGAAATGGTAGGCGATGTATTGTTAGTCGTTAACTTTAATGCATTGCCAATAAATACGTACCCCATAGTAGCTGAATTCTCTATTAATGGTACAACATGGACGCGTCTTAAAGACAATACAGTTGCAGAAAACGAAGAGTTTTCCTACAATTTGGGAATATACAATCCTACATTCGAACTTCCAACAGCAGCTCTTAACGTGAACAGTCGATTCAGACTTCGTCAGCTTAACAGCGTATCATTAGGATCAAATATGAACTCTTGGCAAACAACAGGGATAGCGATCTATAAAGGAGATGCTTTAAACAATGAACTTTCATCATATGTTGGGCGGTACTCCATTATTGCTGACCCAGGCGACCCACTCCCACCATCCCCTGCTATTGCATTAAACACAATTTCCGATTCAAATGGGATGCCTATTAATGGGGGAAACAGCGCACTTCCTTCGGATGTAATTACAATTTCTGCTATAACTGCAAATATCACCCTTGCTAATTACTCTTATTTTGTAGAGTTTGACGGAAAAATTCTTCCAGCCGACCATATCATTGCAGTACGTGAGGATCAAGGTATCAACTCTTTGGAAATTGACATAAAAATTCCGGTTGATATTCCTCAATTATATAACAGTTGGGCCACCGTTTCGATATTGGTGATTGATGGAGCAGAAATTAACTATGGTGCAGGAGCTATAACCAACTTATATGCAATTGCCCATTACGAAAACGAACTAGACGATCCAGAAACAGGATTACTTTTGGGAGGGACTCGTAATAACAACACGATCGACTTCAAAGACGATGGAAAACGTCAGGTTACCTTTCCTGAAATGCAAATCAACACGACCGATGGAGCAAGCATATCATTCACAATTGCTCGAATAACAAATCCAATTCCCCCAGCAGGGAACGAAATTGCATTCGAATACACGATTAACGGAGCTGATTGGTTTCCATTGGGTACCGATATCGTACTTGGAGGAACTGGTGGAGTTGGACAAGCTGGCGAAACATTTACTTTTAACGACATTGAGCTCAACGGAATAGTTTCGACAACAACTCAATTCCGTTTACGTCAAAAAAACGAAAACAATGGAGCTGACATCCACACTTGGATGGTTGAAAACTTTATTGTGAATGTGCCCGGAACAAATGACAACATTCTAGTTGAAAGTGCAGACGCTCCGTTATACATTGGCGCCCCTTCATTTACGTTAGCCCTTGCAAATAACGACCTTGACCCACTATTCCCGGGATCAACCGTTTCTGTTCTTGTTGAGAATATTGCTGGAGAATTCCCCGACTATACAATCTTTGAGGTCTATTTTGGATCTTCGGAAAAATGGCTCAAAACCCTAAATGAATTACAGGACTTTAGTTTTAACCTTCCATTAGATAATGGTTACAAAACGTTGTACGTAAGAGCTGATGTTAAAAATAAGTATGTAGCTCAAACAATTAACTTTACCATTCAACCAGTAGCTATAGCCATTAATACCATTAGCTTCGATTACGAAGATGGAGGAGTACAATATAATATCCCCGGCAGCGAATTTACCGTTGACTTCACAATGACTGGTAAAATTATAAACGAAGTGGCTTCGGTACTTTTGCAGGTTAAAAACATTGATGCCGAATGGGAAACCGTTGGGATTGAAACAGTAACCACAGCCATGAACACCAACGGTGGAGGATCAATTTCAGCACCATTGCCAGAATATAATTATGGCCCAAATGCGGAGATTCGACTCATAATTGAAAACTATCCATGGATTGATGAACCCGCTGGTTACAAAACATCATTTATTTCGCGATTTAGCGGAAGCAATTATATGACAAACACAGACTACTACTCTTTACCCAGTCCCATAGCAGAAAATCTACACCCTGAGTCTAAAATTGGGTACAGTCTGTATCTAAACGGAGAGGAAGAAGGCACGGCTATAATGTCCTATTACAACTACATTTCATTTGTTCAATTGGGTGAAAAGGAATTTGTAATCACCCCCGGCATGACCGGATATGTTTCACATATAGCCAATTTTGCAGACTTTGCAATTCCAACAGAATTGATAGGCAGAACTGGGCAAAACTATGCTGGCATTAATTATCCCGGACTTGCAACAAGTAATCTTGTACTGCGAGGGGTTCGTATTATGGAACCCGAAATTGTTCAGGTTAGTCCTGTTACAGCATCAATAAACATTATCTACCCATCAGTTTCAATTGAACAACTGGAAGCTGGATATAACTTTGAAGAAGGGGTAACCATACAATATAGTACATTTGGAATTATGCCCAATGCCAATGCCAAAATCGCATTAACCTTGGAGCAAAACACACTTTATTATGTACTAAACGAAAGTGATCAATTTGGAGAGCAAAGCCTTGCTGTAGTAATACCAACAGCTGAAATGTTAACTTCATTAGGATTTGATGTCGAACAAAACTTTGCCATAAGAGCTCGCGTTTATGTTCCCGGAACAACAACCGAACTCCTAATTTCGCAATTAGAGCAAGCATTGACATTAACTAGCGCAGATTTTCTTAGTATTGTTGGATACAACAATGGTGCAAACATGTTCACTGAAAACGGAGATCGTTATGCAATAACCAAAGCACTTGATCTTCAAAATATTCCTGAACCTATTTGGCTCTCTTTCACCTATACAGGGAACATCAACTATATCAGTGAGCAAACATTACCTTACTTGCAAGTTTCCACTAATGGAGGTGAAAACTATACTACGATAAAAGTAACAGAATCAGTGTATAGCGACATAGACCGTTTACCTGCAACAGGAACACATAATTTTATTGTTGAAATAGACCCTATGTATCATACAGCGGCTGCCCACTTTCGTTGGATTCAAGATGTAGTTGTTAGTTCGTCATGGACTATAAACAACATAAAAATATTATCAGGGAACAGCAACTTAGCCGAATTTAATGTAAATTATATCCCCGCATCGTACACCGTTGCTTTAACAGAATTTACCCCCGATGACCCATATGCCGATTACGACAATTTAGATGCTTATGAGCTCAAATTGGTTAACTACGATCCAGAAACGGGATTAGCACCTGTAATTAAGGTTGGAGAGGACACCGATGTATCATGGGATATTATTCTTGACACAGAAAATGATCCTATAGATGTGGTATGGCCTGCAGAAACCGAATTTGTATTCACAATTAATATAAATGATCCCGAAACTGGCGAACCATATGTATTTGCAACAAAAATTGATAGTGGAGTATTCACGATAACCCTTCCCGATTTTATCACAACCGGATTATACAACCTAAGTGTAAGAGCTTGGATTTATGAAAACGAAGAGATTGCATTTGGCTACCCTGGTTGGATAAACGATGACCCTGAACAAGGATTAAGAACCGCACACGGGATTGTAAACGATGTCCTGATTATCAACCAAGTAACCACTCCTAATCCGTTGGAAGTCAATATTACTGGCATTACAGCCAACAATATCGATATTGATGATAGCAATATTTACTTTGGCGGTAAAATGGATATTAATTACGTAACCTATGGTTTATATACAGCAAATAGTCGTTTTCAAATTGTCCTCGAAGGCGAAGACATGAATAACAATATGATCTATTACAATATATCAAACGACAATACCATTGGCGAAAACCTAGTTACTATTGATATTCCAAATGAAGATATGCTAGCAACAGCTGGATTTGATCTTAACGAAGATATTTTTGTTAAGGTTTACGGCTATTGTGCTGATAATGAAACTGACGCATTTGTTTACAATCAAGTTATCCTGAGTAGTTTAGCCACTATTCCCAACGATTTCCTAGAAGTAAATCGTGGAAACGGATCAAGCAATTCCCTCAACTTCAACAGAACACAACAGATAGACGGAATTAACACAAAGCGGTATGCAATTACTAAAACTCTTGCAGATTACGTAGGTAGCGAGGCCACCTTTAACTTCCACAAACTTGTGTTTAGCTACAACAAAACATCAGCAATTGCACCTCTCACATCACAAACATTGCCCATATTCCAGATTAGCACTAATGCGGGCACAACATACACAACAATCGAGAGTCTGTTTGAAAGCAAAGCATACGAATACGAGTTAACGCAAGAGTTATTGAACAATGCAGACAATGTTCACTTCCGTTGGATACAAGTATATCCAGCTGGAGCATGGACACTGTCGGATGTAAAATTTGTATCCGGATTAAGCAATTGGTGCGCACCTTATGTTGCTTCAAATGCAATTCTAGCAAACCTTATTCCTGTTCCAACAATCTATCCCGACAACTTCGTTAATTACGAAATGATAATTGACGACGGCGAAGATACGCTTGGACTTGAAGATCCTGTTTACGTAGATACCGACACCGATTTCAAATGGAATATAGTTGACATCAACGACACAGATAATACTTGGCCAACAGGAACCCTGTTTGCATTTACCATGACAGATATGAATAGTGACGAATACGAACTACAGGTACAAGAGAACAACGGTACATTTACCACTCAAATTCCTGCCGAACTATTCACTACTGGAACTTATACAATGTGTGTTCGTGCGCAAGTAGTGGAAGATCAAGACAGTATGTACTACTATCCTGCTATTGATCCACTAGCACCTGCAGTTGCAGTTAAAACAATTCTAGTAATCAATCAAGAACAAGCCGATATTCGTCGTTTGTCTGTTGACTTACTTGACGAACTTGTGACTCCTGAATTTGACATTGAAGAGGAGTTCGCAATAACGTTCACTCAATATGGAACATGGGAAACAGGAACAAAAGTTGCCGCTGCACTTGAGCAAATGGACAACTTCAACAGCTTCTTAGAAAGAGTAGTTCTTGAGCAGGTTTCAGCAACTGAAGGATCTGTTACAGTTAAAATGCCAACATACGTGGTTAAACATGCAGACTTCAACCATTTCAATATTAAACTCTATGCCTACACTGGAGCTGAAATCAACTTCGGTGCAGCAATGGAAGTTGAATTGGAAGCAACTCAAGGCGACGGAAACATAGCTCTACTATTTAGCGAAGAAGGCAACCGTTTTGCAAAATCAGCAATAATGGATCTCACCAGTCTTACGTCGGCATATCTATCCTTTGATTATGTAGCAAACACTATTCTTGAAAATCCAAATACGTTACCACAATTAATGGTAAGCACCAATGGGGTAGATTTCGTACCCATGGTTGTTGACAGCGAATTTGGAAACGATGGATACCTACATGCAAATGGATATTATCCTATGAGCGTAGAGATTCCTAGTGCCTACATTACGGCTACCACTCAATTTATGTTTGTTCAAAATGTGAACCGAGGATTAAATCAAGACGTATGGGGTCTGGGAGTAGTAGAAGTTTATAGTGGCGACGATAATCGATTGGCTAATTACCAAGAAGAAAACAACCCACAAGAAGTAATCTTCAATTTACCTGACCTAGCAAACTACGAGTGGGGAATTGTTCGCGACACAAACGGATATGAACCCGTGCTATACAGCGGAACTACCGTCCAATTTTCATGGAATATGATTGTTGACACAGAGACACTGCTCCCAATAGGAATCTTGTATCCAGTAGGAACTGAATTCACATTCTACCTAAAGAACTATCCTGAAAATGGAGACATACTCGCGCTTGAAACAACAAGTAGTACTGGTGGTATATACGAATTCATTTTACCGGAAGACATTACTCGCGACAGCTATCCTGTATTAATTAACATTTCATTAGACAATTTCAATTATGTAAATATTGACGATGAAATACAAGTTGGATCCATAAGCGTATTCAATCCACTATTGGCAACTCAATATACTCAAGAAGAGGTTTTATACGCTGGTAATTCAACCAACTTCACAGGAATTATCGAAAACAATGTAACTGCTCTAAATCCAAATTGGTACTATAACTTAATTCTTACCGACCAATATGGCGACGACTGGTTGCTTGACGCAAAACAAGGCTCGACAACATTCACCAATATTTCAATTCCAACCTATATTCAGGGTAACGTTGATGTTAAAATTAAAGCATCGATTGGTGAATTAATGGGCGTTATTGGAGAGCAAACAACAAGTACATCCGACGAATTATTAAACAATAATAATGATTTTGTTCAAAACGTATTAGGATTCCCATATTCGTTAATGGGTTCAGAAGGTACGGTTGTTAATCTTACAACGGTTGCTCAAGACTTGTCAAATATTCAATATGCTAAATTTGATGTCGAAATATCAAAGTTAAATCCAACCGACAATCAAAAATTAGTATTTGAGTACTCCGTGGATGGTGGAATAAACTACACAACAATGCACACTTATCCCGATGAGCGATTCACTGAAGAAAATTTAAACACCATGTTTAGCGAAAAGCTAGAGCTCCCAGTAAGTGCTAGAACCGAAGAGACTATATTGCGTTGGAGAGTTGAGGAATTCAAATCTCAATTCAGATTACAAAACATTGCTCTCGAATATATCGCTACTGAATACGAAAAAGCTCCCATGATTTACAGAGCTGCAAACATCACCGTTGCACAACAACGCATCGACATTACCGATGCAGTATTTACAATTGGTTGCGACGGAGGAATTGTTGATTTAACATATGAAATTCGTGGGGAATTTGGAGCCGAAAATATTGTTACTATCCGAGAATCATATTCCAATCAAATGCTAAAAGTGGATGGTGCAAATTTAGAGTTTAATGAGATCACCGCAGGAACTGGTACTATTGTCCTTAATCTAGGAGCACTAGATAACGCTCCAGTAGGAGACGAAATACAATTCCGGTTGTATGCAAACGATCACACAAACGATGCGAACAACAATTACCACGTAAATGTAACAGGAAACTGGAGCGTTTATGGAGTTGATATCGAGATTGTTCCCGAAATCAACAGCAACACAACAATTGAGCCGAACGCATCTCATGACGT
>JAQVXQ010000198.1 GCA_028709085.1 Salinivirgaceae bacterium
CTCAACAAAAGAGGCTTTACCCATAATCCTACGACTCATAATACGACCCGCCATACTGACATCTTGGTAGTTTTCCTTTTCAAGCTCAAAACGATCTCTAATATCTGCCGATGTTGCATTAATTTCGTAACCTGCTTGTGGATAGGGCTCTACACCTATTTTCCTTAACTCCTGAAGTGAATTTCGTCGGTTAATCTCCTGTTCACTAAGATCTAAAATTGACATATCTAAAAATTTATTGTTATCGATTGCAAATATACTTCAAAAAAAGGAATGGATTCCATTACCAATAGGAACTATTCAAACAAAAACAGGATTCATCTATCGATTGAATCCTGTTTTAATATTTTGATGCTAAAAATCAAGTTCTTTTTTTATCAAACAATCTAAAAATCCATGGTTTTGGAGGCGGGGCATCGTCATAGTAACCTCCATAATTATATCCGTAACCATATCTACCATAGCCATAGCTACCATAGCCATAATATCCACGATGTTTAACGTCATTTAAAGCAATCAATAAGTTCTTTATGCCTCGATTTTCATATAAATCATTCATAATATTATAAACCTGCCGGGTTGTATATTTCATACGTACAACAAAAACAACGGCATCACAGAATTGTGAAATATAGACCGCATCGCTAACCAACGCGACAGGAGGAGTGTCGATAATAATGATTTCGTATTGAGTTTTCAGATTATTAAGGAACTCTTTAAACACCTTAGACTCGAGCAATTGATTTGGATTTGAAGATACTGTTCCTGCAGGAATAATGTCAAGGTTGGCCACTTCGGTTTTAAATGTAATATCGCTTAATGATGCTTTACCAAGAAGATAATTAGATATTCCAAGATCATTGCTGATTCCAAACATTTTGTGAATTTTCGGTTTTCGTAGATCAAGTCCTAACAAAACTGTCTTTTTATTCAAAGAACCATATACACTGGCTAAGTTGATTGAACAAAAAGTTTTCCCTTCGCCACTCACTCCTGAGGTTATCATAATCACTTTGCAGCCCTCTTCTCCGGTTATAAACTGAAGATTTGTTTTTATAGTTCTAAAGGATTCGGTAATAGATGACCGTGGTTTTTCGCTCACGATTAAATCGTAATCCGTAGCATTATGTCCTATGCTTCCTAAGATTGGAATTTTAGTATTCTCTTCGATCTCTTTTCGGTCATATATCTTCACATTTAAGAAGTCGGCTATGAAAATTATTAAAAGTGGCAACAAGGCTCCAAGCAAAACGCCAAGGATTAAGTTTTGCTTGTATTTGGGAGACAAGAAACGAACATTGCCATCTCCTGCAGCATCAAGAACACGGGCATCGGGGATATTGCTTGCCCTCTTTATTCCAGCCTCTGCGCGCTTTTCGAGCAGATAGGTATAAATATTATCATTGAGCGTAAATTTCCGCTTTATTCCAAGTAAAAGTCGTTCATTAATAGGTTGTTTTTTCAGGTCAACAACCACATTGGCGGTTCTAGTATTTATATCGTCAATTTTCATTTGTGCTTGATCCAGCATGGAATTAACACTCATTGCAAGACCTTCTTGCAATTTTTGAATCTGTTGTTCAAGCAGTTTTGTTTTCCCAACCTCCTTCCGTGTAGTAAACTCAAGCGTCTGTTTCTCACTGATCAATCGATTAACCTGAGTTATCATGCTTGTTAAAACTTGATCATTTATACCTGCTATTGTGGGAGCAATTATAGAAGTTTCGCTGCGCTCGGCATTAAGACTCTTTTTCAAATATTCCAGATACTTGAATTTCACGGTCTCTTCGGCCAACTCCGTCTGCAATTTTTCATAATTCAAATATAAAGCCTGCCCCTCGCGAGAAATATCGATTACGTCATTTTCTAAGCGAAAATTTTGAAGGGTCATTTCCGTTTTAAAAAGGGAGTCAGTTATATTTGAAATTTGTTCATCAATAAACTCAATTGTATTGATTGCAATTTTATTCTTCTCCTCTAGCCCCTGTTGAATATAAGTCTCCGTCAGTTTATTAAGATAATCCATCTCCTTTTCAGGAACAAATCCAGAGGTAGAAAGCTCTAAAATTGTCCCTTTTTCGGATAGTGGGTTTATTTGCAACTTCGATCGATATTGACTAACCAATCGATCAAGAGAATTAAAATAAACAATATATTGATCATAATTCTTAATCTTATGATTATCCGCGTTTGTCTTTATAACTCGAAACTTAAAGAGATGATTATGAACCCATTCATCAAATCCAACAATAAAAGAAGTGTCAAGAGCTTCAATTTCGATATTAATCAAACTATCTTCTATAAATGTTAATGAGAAGGAAGTTTTAGTATTTTGATTTACTGTTGTATCACATTCTATATAAAATGCAGTTGGTTTGTATATCTCCGAACTTCGAATCCTGCCAATACCAATATAAGTAATGCCAAAATCGAGTTGATTTAGTACTTTCGCATTCAGATTATAGGATTTAAGAATCTCCATCTCATTCTCCAGATTCTTTCCCTTTTTAATCATATCCAGACCTTCGATTAAACCACCATCGAGATAGGAAGCGCGTTCGTCGATTGTTAGAACAATTGATGTTGATACGCCATAAACCGGATTACTATATCGGTTAACTAAATAAGCTAAAGTGAATCCAACTAAACTACCCAAAAGCAACCAATACCAATTAAAAAGTATTTTAAATAAATACTTTTTAATATCAATGGAATCATCTTCTTGGAAATTATTGTGCAAATCGCTTTTCATGGCATCTATGGACTAAATAACATTTACTATTTAATAAAACTTAAAACTAAAATAAAGGTAGTAATTGTACTTAACAAAAGAGAATACAATGGTATATTATCTCTAACTGCCTGGTATTTAAGAGGCTTAACATATATAACATCATTTGGATAAATGTAGTAAACAGGGCTTGATAAGGATTCAATATCCCCTAAATTTATTTTATAATTGGTTGTGACATTGTTTAAGGTTCGTAGAACTGTTATTTCATTTCTATTTCCGTTATTCTCGATATCTCCGGCTTTGGCCAAGACATCAAAAATGGTTGCATTTGGCTGATATATGGGAAAAACACCTGGTCGAGCAACCCCTCCAAGAACAGTTACTTTATAATTTACCAACCGAACAGAAACCGTAGTTTCAATGACACTCTCATCTATTATCTGCTGTAAATGATTCTCAAAATCACACACCGTTTTCCCGGCTGCCTTTATTGTCCCAACTACGGGAAGTGTAACTGTGCTGTCGGAAGAAATTAAATAACTTGTCAGATATAAAGAAACTTCATTGGCATTGACAAGTCGATCTTCGTTTTGAGTTTGAAAAAGGGCATTTATTTGCAAATCATTGGACAATATTCGAATAAACAACGCATCGTGTGGTGTGAGAATGTAATCCTTATATAGTAAGTTTTCTTTCTGATTAACGTTGGTCTTTAAGTAAAGTAAATTGTCATATTTAACGCAACCTGCGAAAAATATAACTATCAATGCCAAAATTACACTTCTATATCTCATCGGTTTAAAATTTCGTTGTTTCATTCTAATAATGCAATGATCCCATGCGAAGTTGATTCAAAAATGAATTTGCCCATGAATCATTGACATTGTCAATTCATTAATTTCTCACAAATGTATGAAAATTCGGATTCGCCTTTTCATAATATGCCCCTTATTTTGTTTACAAATATATTCCAAATATAACCTGTTACAAAAACAATTACATGAAAACAACTCATTGATTGACAAATCGGCTATTATTTAGAAAATCACACTCGACAATGAGAGTGTTTCAATAAAAATTCGTATTGAGACATCAACATTGTTCACAAAAAGACTGTCGTACTTATGAAAGATCTCTTTTTTAGTAAGCTGTGAGAAGGGATTTAAATATCCTTTCATAAGATCTAACAGTACGACAGTCTATTTTATATAAGATTGATTACTCTATTCCGTGTCAACAACTTTAAACATGGACACATCGTCTAAATCGCAATTTCTAATGTAATCGTTATGGTGACGATTTTCAGCTGCGCCCAACTTAATGAAAATTCGAGCATGTTTTGAGAATTCCTCATTGCGGGTGCTATCAATAACTAACAACCAACCCATAATAATGTTTCCTGCCATTTCAACTAACCGTCGGGCATGAAAATCAAGGTATTCGGAGTTTTCAGCTTTATTCTTAATCTCCTCAACATATTTGGCTGCTGCTTCATATTCAGCGGCCATCTCTACTAATCGACGCTTTAGTGGTTCATTTTCCGGTTGAATTGTAGTTTTCTCATATTCATGGATTTGCGCCAGATATGCACCTGTAACAACTCCACGAATTGCAGCCACAACCTGTAATTGAGTAGTTCCCTCATAAATGGTTGTGATACGAGCATCGCGATAAATACGTTCAATGGCATAGTCCTTCATAAACCCAGAACCACCATGAATTTGCAATGAATCGTAGGCAATTTGGTTGCAATACTCACTTGATGTTAATTTCAATAGTGGAGTAAATACGTCGGCCAATTTTTGGTATGCTTTTAAATCTTGACGCTCTTCGGGTTCTAGTTTTCTAGTATTTGACACATACCCTAACGCTTTATAAACATCAACAAAGCGGGTTGTTTCATATAAAAGAGAACGGATTGCTTTCGTTTTCGCATCCATATTAGACAACATTTCATAAACTGCTGGAAAGCGGTTAATGGTTTTGCCAAATTGGGCGCGATCAGCGGCATAGGCTAACGCCTCGCGATATGCTGCTTCGGCAATCCCTACCGATTGTGCACCAACGCCCAAACGGGCACCATTCATGAGTGACATCACATATTTTATCAACCCCAATTTACGATCTCCCACCAATACAGCAGGTGCGTTTGTAAACACGAGTTCGCATGTTGGAGATCCTTTAATTCCGAGTTTATTTTCAATGCGTCGTACAATAACAGCATCATCAACTTTGTCGTAAACAAAAAGAGACAACCCGCGACCATCGCTTGTTCCTTCTTCGGAACGGGCAAGTACGAGGTTTATTTCAGCGTCACCATTGGTAATAAAGCGTTTAACACCATTTAACTTCC
>JAQVXQ010000042.1 GCA_028709085.1 Salinivirgaceae bacterium
TTCTAATAAACAGCAAGGCTCGTGTAATTTAAGTCCAATCCTTTACTGAAAAATATGGTAATAACTGCCGCCGAACTCATCCAGGCAAAACCATAGAACATAAATCCATTTTCAAAATCGCGAAAGGGTTTATTGGTGATCAAAATATGTTTAATATTTTTCAAACTACTCAACAGATCATCGTACAGCGGAAGCCGCAACGTTTCGGTCGCCGTTGATTTATAAGGAATTCGTATAAGTAAAGCAATGGAGATAAACCCCAAAACACCTAAAATTGGATAGACATAACGATAGGCAACTGGGTTAAAATCAAGCCAATAACCAAAACCAAATGTCACAACCATCATTACAATTTTGTTTATGGAAGTGGCATAACTGTAATATTTCCCGAAATTTGCGTGGCTGTAACTATTTTTCAACAAGAGATTAATGGTAGGGAAAATAATGGGTGTTGCCAGAAAATAGATTAAAAACACCAGCAAAAACAGGGAAGGATAAATAGAGCCACTGTCACCGGGAACAATAACCGAAGGAAAAAATGCAATGAGCAACAGAGGCAACCGTGTGAAAAAAGCAACTCGCAAAAGCAGCTTTTTAGAGTTGGAGGTGCGCCGCAAAATCTCGTGAAACAAGAGCGAGAAAAAAAGCACAACATGCTGAAATTGGAACAAAAACGAAATTTGATAGTTACTTCCTCCAAGGCTCTTTACCAACACAAATTCGTTTAACGCCAATGCACCCAACAATACTCCCTCGATTATGGAATATATGGTATGATAAAAAAACGTCTTCTTTTCGTGTGGAAGCAACATAATATGGTCGTTTAAGAGGTTACAAAATTAATGAAAAAGAGAACTAATGGTGACCAAAATTGTAAAAACAGCATAAAGAGGCTACTTTTGTAACATTAAAATTGTATAACAATTGAAAATTAAAATAATAAATGTATCTTAAACAGTTAATAATCAATAACTATAAAAACCTAGAACAAGTAAAAACCGACTTCACTCGGGGCATAAACTGTTTTGTGGGATACAATGGCGCAGGGAAAACAAACCTATTAAGTGCCATCTACTATTTGTCGGCATGCAAGGACTATTTTAACCTTCCCGACAGCCAGAACATACTGAACGATAACGATTTCTTTATTATCGACGGACATTTCTCAAAACAAGATTCCGAAAGCGAGCGCGTATATTGTGGAGTGCAGCGCGACCGTGGCAAAACAATGAGCCTAAATGGAAAGGATTACCAGCGTCTATCGGATCATATCGGCTACATTCCGTTGGTTATGATTACGCCGTCCGATACCATGGTGATTCATACCGGCAGCGAGGATCGCCGGCGAATGTTAAACTTCATGATTTCGCAGTTCGACCGCTCCTACCTCAACATGGTTATTCAATATAACAAAGTGATTGAGAATCGCAATAAAGCGCTAAAGGGAATGCGCGAAACTCGACAAACCGACGAATTGACGCTGGAAATGTACGACGTTCAACTAATAAAATACGGTACAGCCATCCACAAAACACGCAAAACATTTATGGAAAATTTCATCGATATTTTCCAACGATACTACACACTCATAAGCGGAAACAACGAAAAAGTTGGGCTTCAATACAACAGCCAACTCAACAACGGTGAATTTGAAACCATGCTAAAACAAGCCCGTACCGCCGATTTAACATCAGGTTACACCACCGTTGGCATTCATAAAGACGATTTAGAATTTACAATCGACACCCGTGCCGTGAAAAAATCGGCATCGCAAGGACAACAAAAAACATTTATAATTGCCATAAAATTAGCCTATTACGATTATTCCGCCAGCAAAACAGAAATTAAACCACTCCTCCTACTCGACGATATATTCGACAAACTCGATTCAATCAGAGTTTCAAAAATTGTAGCGTTGGTGTCAGCCGACCACTTTGGGCAAATATTTATAACGGATGCAAACAAAGTTCGAATGGAAAACATTTTAAAAGATATTAATTCGGACTATAAAATATTTTCAGTAACTTGCGGTGAAGTTCAATTGCAATATGAAACCTCCACCATTGAAAAATAATCCACTTCCCAATCGTTATTTAATTAAATTATTTTCCTTATATCCAGACAATTACAAATTATGAAAAGACAAAAAACAGTAATGCTGGGACAAGCAATAGAAGAGTGGATAAATTCCTATTCGGCCAACGAAAAGCTGGGTGAAATGTCGGTTATTAACAATTGGGAAACCATTGTTGGAGGACACATGGCGCAACTTACTAAAGGGCTTCGAATTATCGATAAGGTTTTGTATGTTAAATTAAGTTCCGGCGTTGTTAAACAGGAGTTGCAAATGATTCGAATTCCCCTTAAAAATCGCATCAACAAAGAATACGGCTACGAAGTTCTGAGCGATATCCAACTCGACATGTAGAAAACCTAGGTATCGCCTCAATCTCATTTCATTAAACCTTCTTCCACTCTCCGTTGACTCAATAATTAGTGCCGCCCGTTTCGCACATTAAGGTCAACTTCCCCACTTAATAGGCTACAATTACCGATACAAAACATCAAAACAATTTGCATTGAGCTTTATTTTTCAGAAATTCACAATTTGTTAACAAATTTTCTTAGTTTTGCTACTACATTAATAAAAAGCGCAAGTGCATAATATTGAAAAACAAACAAATACAAAACCTTAAACTACATATCTATGAAAAGAAAACATTTTATGTACTTAACCATGGCAGCACTATTGCTCAATAGTTGTACCCCAAAAGAGACAAATCCGTTCTTAACGGAATACACAACACCGTATCAAGTCCCGCCCTTTAACGAGATTAAAATAGAACACTATCTTCCCGCTGTTGAAACCGGGTTTAAACAACAAATTGCTGAAATTGAAACGATTACAAACAACTCCAACGAACCCGATTTTAAAAATACAATCGAGGCTTTGGAACTTAGTGGTCAAATTTTAGGCAAAGTAAATGGCGTTCTTTACAATCTAACCAGTTCTGATTATACCGAAGAGCTACTGGCAGTATCGCGACAAATTGCGCCATTGGCATCACAACATGAGGACAACATCAGCATGAATCCCGCACTGTTTCAGAAAGTAAAAGCGGTTTACGAAAAACGTGACGCACTAAACTTAAACACCGAGCAACTTAAGCTTGTTGAGGAGACCTATAAAAACTTTGAGCGTGGTGGTGCAAACCTATCGGCCGAAGAGCAAGAAAAAATGAAGGCGATTAACGAAGAATTATCGTTGCTTTCCATTAAGTTCCGCGACAACAGCAACAAAGATGGAAACGCCTTTATGCTGGTTCTTGAAAATGAAGCAGACCTAGCCGGTCTTCCACAAGGCACACTCGATGCAGCAGCCATGTCCGCCAAACATCACGGAATGGATGGGAAATGGGTAGTAACCCTTGATAATCCGAGCCGTATTCCATTCTTACAATACAGTAGCCGTCGCGACTTGCGCGAAAAAGTCTATTCAGCCTACATTCAGCGAGGCAACAATGATAACGAATTTGACAACAAAGAGGTTTTACGTCGTATTTTATCGCTCCGCGTTAAAAAAGCCAATCTTCTTGGATTTAAAACGCATGCCGATTACGTATTAGAAAAACGAATGGCACGAAACCCAGAAGAGATTTTTGACCTTTGCGAACAACTAATGGAGCGAGCAAACATTGCAGCAAAAAAAGAGGTCAAAGAGTTGCAAAAAATGATCACAAATAGTGGCGAGAAATTCAAACTTGCTCCTTGGGATTGGTGGTTTTACACTGAAAAACTCCGCAAACAACGCTATGATCTTGATGAAGAGGAGCTCCGCCCCTACTTTGAACTCAACAATGTTCGAAATGGCGTATTTGATGTAGCCACAAAATTGTATGATATCACATTTAAGGAGCGCACCGATATACCAACCTATCACCCCGAAGCGTCGGTGTACGAAGTTTCTGACTTAGAGAACAATACCATTGGAATTTTATATATGGATTTCCACCCGCGAGCCACCAAAAACAGCGGTGCATGGATGAACGCCTACCGCAAGCAATATAGAAAAAATGGCGTTCGCATTCCACCAGTCATTACGGTGGTGTGCAACTTCTCAAAGCCAACCGAAACAACACCTGCCCTACTTACTTTCGACGAAGTAAGCACCCTGTTTCACGAATTTGGACATGCCCTTCACGGACTGTTAAGTCAGTGTCAATACGCCTCCTTATCGGGCACCTCAGTTCCACGTGATTTTGTTGAATTACCGTCACAAATCATGGAAAATTGGGCTTCGGAACCCGAAGTATTGAAAATGTATGCAAAACATTACAAAACTGGCGAAGTGATACCCATGGAACTCATTAAAAAAATGGAAGCCTCATCAAAATTTAATCAAGGATTCATCGTATCTGAATTTCAGGCTGCAGCGCTTCTTGACATGTATTGGCATACCTTAGAGTCGAGCGAAATACCTGAAGTTATGGAGTTCGAGAAAAACATACGTGCTAAAATTGGTCTAATTCCAGAAATTGAATATCGCTACCGCACAACCTATTTCAACCATATTTTCGCATCGGGATATTCTGCCGGATATTACAGTTACACATGGGCCGAAATACTTGACGCTGACGCATTTGAAGCCTTCAAAGAGACTTCACTGTTCGACAAACAGACCGCAGCAAAATTCAAAAAACACATTCTTGAAGGGGGCGGCGTTGTCGATGCAATGGATATGTATGTTAACTTCCGTGGACGAAAGCCTTCCATTGATGCCCTTTTGCTACGAAAAGGAATCTAAAAAAATAAGCAACCGAGGTTTACAAAAAGAGGCGCAATATTTTGTGCCTCTTTTTTGTAAACCATTAGGAAATATCCATTTTAGTGACTTTCAAATGTTATTCCACATTGTGCCAATACCCACCATTAGACAATTGAACGTCAAATGTTATTTATGTTTTTTGTTTATGGTAATAAATGAATAATTTTGCACCTCATAATTGTGCGAATTAACCCAAAATAATTAAAGAGTAATAAGTATAACAATACGTTCTTTTTCATTAAAACAACCCAAAGAACGATTTACGAAAGAAAAAGTAATATGTCTGAAGAAATGAAACCTTGCCCACAATGCAATTGCCCGTATGGTTATTCAACAGGAAATGATATGTATGCCTGTCCTGAATGTGGTCACGAATGGAATCCCGCCGAAACTATTGACACCGAAGTTGTGATGGTTAAAGATTCAAATGGAAATCAGTTAAGCGATGGCGATTCAGTTATCGTAATTAAAAACCTTCCTGTTAAAGGTGCTCCGGGTCCTATTAAAGCAGGAACGAAAGTAAAAAACATACGATTGATAGAGGGCGACCACAACATTGATTGTAAAATTGATGGTTTTGGAGCCATGGCGCTAAAATCAGAATTTGTAAGAAAAGCATAGTCGATTTTCTTTTTTTAACGCAAACGAAGAGCCTTTTTCTAACATTTGTTTCTATTTTTGTAGCATAGTATAAGACTCCATCAAATTGAGACCACTACCTAAGACAACATTAAAACACAATATAATTATGGAAAGTATTAAAGGGACACAAACCGAAAAAAATTTATTGAAATCATTTGCTGGCGAATCGCAAGCGAAAAACCGGTACACATTTTTTGCAAAAGCAGCAAAGAAAGAGGGTTTTGAGCAAATTGCTGCCCTATTTATGGAAACAGCATTGCAAGAAGAGCAACACGCAAAAACATTCTTTAACTTTCTTGAAGGCGGAATGGTTGAAATTACAGCCAGTTACCCAGCGGGCGTAATCGGAACAACAGAAGAGAACCTTCTTGCTGCTGCTGAAGGCGAAAACGAAGAGTGGACATTGCTTTATCCTCAGTTTGCTGAAATAGCTGAAAAAGAAGGATTTAAGAAAATTGCCACTGCCTTTAAACTGATTGCGAAAGTTGAAAAAGAACATGAAGAACGCTATCTAAAACTTTACGAGCGTGTGAAAAACGAAACTGTGTTTAATCGCGAGGAAGAAATTGAGTGGACTTGTCGCAAATGTGGTTACGTACACAAAGGTAAGAAGGCACTTAATAATTGTCCCGTATGCAATCACCCACAAGCATACTTCGAAGAACGAGGCGAAAACTATTAATAAAAAAATAGAAGCTAATTTAAAAGAACTCCGACCTTTGGGTTGGGGTTCTTTTTTTTACTTTGATTTCAAAAAATAGTGGATTAAAAAGGTTCTTCGCTTAAATTAGTTGATTATAAAAAAGTATTCATTATTGTACAGAGAATTTCTAATAATGATTACAAGATTCTTCACTCCACTACGTTACGTTCAGAATGACAGGTGCTTTCGAGGGGAAAAAGAGGAAGAGAAGGCTACCGCCTTCTCTTCCTCCCTCATCCTACCGACAGGGCTGTCATCTTAGTCTGCCCCGATGAATCGGGGAGCGTAGCGAAGAATCTCTAAAACTTCATTTTAACTAAACGACATTGATTTAGAAATGTGAAAAAAAATCAGCATGATATTATAATCTTGGAAGTGCCTAATTGACCAAATACATTAGTTTTGGCGAAGAGCCATTAAAAATCCCATTGCGCTGATAATAAAAACGTTGGGAAAGTTATACAATGAACCCTAAGTCGGGAAATAGACTGATCTGTGTGTTTCACTGAAATAACTTTGCCAAAGTGGATCCATCACCCATGCTCTATGCCATTTTATTTTGTATATTCAACCCTGAAAACAAATGACAAAAAAGATGAACATCGAATTCAATATACAGTATAAAACATATTTTGGTGAAGTGCTAATAATCAGTGGAAAATGTCCCGAATTGGGCGACTCTTCCCTTGAGAAAGCTCCCAAAATGGTGCTCATAGATCCCGAACGTGGTTTATGGAAATGCAACATCCTGTTTCCAAACAACACCTGTTCAATTGAATATAAGTATTATGTGAAAGGGGAAAATGAACTGATTGAAGAGTGGGGAAGTTTTCGGGAATTTGAACCCATAAATCAATCCGCATATAGCCTTCACGATGCTTGGCGAACAGCGTCGAATCCCCAATATGCCCTTTTCTCAAAAGCCATTGGCGAGACCATATTTAACTATAAATCAAGATTTAAACCCGAAGAAAAAGAGTCGTCTGGCAATGTGAGGTTTCGGATTTCAGTGCCCCGAATTAAAAATGGTCAGAGGCTTGCCATTTCCGGAAACATTGCAGAACTTGGAAATTGGGATTTCACAAAAGCCATCCCAATGTCGAACACAAATCACCCCATTTGGGAAATTGAAATCGTAACAAAAGGATACGATTATCCCATCGAATATAAATATTGTGTGATCGAAGCCGAGACCCAAAATTTAGTTTTTGTGGAAGAGGGCGTAAACCGATTCACCAGTGCGCCCATCGCAAACCAACCCAATGTGTCAATAATTATTACCGACGAATTATTCCGATATCCCACAAAGCCATGGAAAGGTGCAGGCGTTGCCATACCGCTATTTTCGCTCCGGAGTAAAAACAGTTTTGGAATTGGCGAGTATCCCGATATCAAACTCATGGTTGACTGGGTTATAAAAGCCAATCTGAAAATAATTCAACTTTTACCCATCAACGACACCACGGCAACCCATTCGTGGCTCGACTCCTATCCCTATTCCGGAATTTCGGTCTATGCGCTACATCCCATTTATATCAATCTTCATAAAATGGGAAGTTTGAAAAGCAAGTCCACACAACACAGCATTGATGCCGAAGGAAAGCTCTTAAACGACCTTGAAACATTGGATTACGAAGCGGTGTTGACTCTAAAATGGAAATTCTTCAAACAGCAATTCGACCAGCAAAAAGAGCTGTTTCACAAAGAAGAACGTTATCAACACTTTTTTGACGCCAACAAAGAGTGGCTCCCTGCCTATGCAGCATTTTGTTATCTGAGAGATCGATACCAAACTGCCGATTTTAACCGTTGGGAAAAATATGCCCATTTTTCGCCGCAGATAATTGACGAACTGTGCAACCCTAATTTCGCTCATTATCAAGATATTGCCATTCATTATTTCCTACAATATCATGCCCATCAGCAATTGTTGGATGCGGCTCAATATGCTCAAAAATCGGGAGTAGCATTAAAAGGCGATATCCCCATTGGTATTTATCGTCACAGTGTTGATGCTTGGGTTGCACCGCAACTGTATAATATGAGTAGCCAAACAGGGGCACCACCCGACGACTTTTCAACCATTGGTCAAAATTGGCGATTCCCAACCTACAATTGGGAAATAATGAAGAAAAACAATTATCACTGGTGGCAAAACAGGTTGCAAAAAATGTCAACCTACTTCGATGCCTTCCGTATCGACCACATACTGGGATTTTTCAGAATTTGGGAGATTCCGGCCAATCAAGTTCAAGGACTTCTAGGTCGATTTAATCCCTCAATTCCATTAAGTCAGGAAGAGATCACGGATAAAGGAATCGTATTCGACCATAATCGCTTGTGCAAACCCTATATCTGCATGCCAATGTTAAAGAAAACGTTTGGAAAAGAGACAAAAGAGGTAATAGACACCTTTCTTGAAGAGTTGGTTCCCAGGCAGTTTACATTAAAGGAAGCTTTCGATACGCAGGAGAAAATTGTGACCGCGTTTTACTCCGAATCCTCGCCAATTCCCGAGAAATTAAAAAACGATTCAATTAAAGATGGTCTCTATGCCTTAGTTGCCGAAGTTATCTTTCTGGATGCTCCTGATGGCAACAATCGCTGGTACGTGCCGCGATACTCTTTTCAATCGACCTACTCCTTTAAGAATCTGCCCGAGAATCAGCAAACGATTCTTAACGAATTGTACCACCACTATTTTTTTCAACGCAATGAACAATTTTGGGCTGCCAACGCATTGAAAAAACTGCCCGTTATTAAAAATGCAACCCAAATGCTATTGTGTGGCGAAGATTTGGGAATGGTTCCTAAATGTGTTCCCAAAGTAATGGAACAGTTGGGTATTTTAAGTTTGGAAATTCAACGTATGCCCAAAGAGGACTGGGTTGCGTTTGGAGACACCTCGAAATATCCCTATTTATCGGTGGCAACGCCATCGTCGCACGACACTTCGACCATTCGTGGATGGTGGAAAGAAAATCCAGTATTGACACAAAAGTTTAATCGTATTGTGTTGAATAACATCGAAAAGAGATCGCTTGATTGCGGACCTAAAATTGTTAAGCAAATCATAGAACAACATCTGGAATCGCCCAGTATGTTGGCAATATTTGCCCTTCAAGATTTACTGGGAATTTCAAAAAAACTGCGATTCAACAACGTAGAAGCAGAACGAATTAATGACCCCTCAAATTCAAAAAACTATTGGAGATACCGAATGCATCTGGATCTGGAAACACTACTAGAGGAGCACTCTTTTACGAGTGAAGTTAAAACAATGATTATCGACTCAAGTAGGGATTGTGTTTATTGAGATAAATCAAGCAAATAGAATCATTTGGTTGAAAAAATTAAGTCGCCAAACGAATGCATTTAACAATTGTTAATGTCCAATATATCAAAAATTCGGTTTGCGATATACTATTGCTCATATAAATGAGTTAAATTAGCAAAAAATATCTATTGTGAGAAGACTCTTATTTACATTGATTTCAGTTTTGTTAATAACCGTTTTAGCATCTGCTCAAAACAGTGTTAAAAAACTTCTACGTGAAGGAGAAATCAGCTATTCCAATCAAGATTACAATGAAGCCTTAGCCTCCTTTTTGTTAGCCGACTCGTTGAGTAAAAACGACTTACGTCCAGCCTATTGGATTGGAGTTACCTATTTAAGTATCAAGGGCAAAGAATTACATGCCATTCCTTATCTTGAACGATCACTTAGGATGCGGAATTTGCCCTACGATGTTCATAAAAACCTAGGAACGCTTTACCACCAAACATTCCTGTTTGATAAGGCGATTCAACAATTTTCAGCTTATTTGGGAAAAGCGTTGCCCAACGATGGTTTTATAGCTTATTGTGAACGTATGATTGAAATATCGGCCAATGCTAAAAAAGTTGCCGGTCGAAAAGCCCAAAAAAGCATCAATGCGTTGCCTCAGAGAATAAATAAGGGATATTCAGAATATGCTCCTTTTATTTCTGCCGACATGCAAACTCTTGTTTTTACCCGTTTTGATTTTCCAGAGCATAGTTTAGAAACGGATCAGTTAATAAAATCATTTTTCATTTCACGCTCCACGGATGGTCAAAACTGGAGCAATCCTATAAAACTAATACTTCCCTCAAAACACGATATAACAAAGGCAGAACTTGCAGGGATTTCCCTCGACGGATTCACCCTCTATCTCTCTATGGGAGAGCCAAATAGAGCCAATCTATACTCAGCAAAAATCAACGAGAACAAACTTGAAAACATCGTTCCATTACCTTCAAACATTAACAGTCTTTTTGGGGAGTCGCGAATAACATTTAGCGCCGATGGGTCGTCGTGTATTTTCAGTAGCAATCGCCCTGGCGGCATTGGAGAGTCCGACTTATATCGATCGGATTTAAATCCCGATGGATCATGGACTCTACCAGTTAACTTGGGAACAACCATAAATACACCATTCAACGAAGATGCTCCGTTTTGGCATCCCGATGGGAAACGATTCATATTTGCCTCGGAAGGACACAGTTCCATTGGAGGCTACGATCTATTTGAAACACAGCTCAATGAGGATAAATTTTGGCAAACACCCGTTGGAATAAATTATGCAAACACCGTTTACGACGATAAATATTTTATGATCGACGCAAAAGGAGAAAAAGCATTTTTCGCACAATCATTGAATTACTTTCCGGGTCGATTCAAAATATTTACGACCGATCTCCAAGAGAATATTCCACTGACCATGGTCAAAGGATCCATAAAAATCGGGAATCCACCTAAACCATTGGCAACCAAAATTAAAGTATATGACAACGAAACAAAAAAGAGAGTAAAGTACACATACAGTCCCAATGAATACACCGGAAAATACTTAATGATATTTCCTCCAGGACGCAACTACGATATTGTTATTGAGGCAGAAGGATTTCTTCCCCACTTAATTAATGTTTATATACCCGAACAAAGTTATTTTTATGAGCTATTTCAAGAAATTACGCTCGAATCCATTGAAATCAAAAACAAACGTGTTGGGGAGAATATTCGAGTACGAAACACTTTTTATGATATTTATAAAACACCGCTGTCGGATACCTTGGTTAGTGATTTGAACAAAGATGACCAGAAAAACTACGATCATCTACTTCAAATTATTGGCGATATTATTTATCAAACCGACAGTATTGGGCTTGAGAGTTTAGAACAATTAACGACTCAGTCCGAAAAGAAAAATGTGGATCCCGACTACTCCTCGCTTTTCAGCTTAATAGGGGAAGCCATTGAGTCAACCGACAGTCTTAGCCTTTCGGTGCTAGACCAAAACACACTTTACGACGAAGTAGTGGTTTCCCCCACATATTATCAACAAAACGATCCTAAAAAATCGCTCGTGGCAAGCATTTACGGGCAGGATACGGTTATTACTGCTCCGCCCATAAAATCGGATGAACAGCGAATTATTGTTCCCAAAATTGCAGAACAACATGATTCGACAAAAATATTCCAAAACTCAAAAATATCGGATCGCTATTATGTTTATCATGAGAAAATTTATTTCGATGTAAATGACATTGCCATTGAAGCTGAATATTATCCGATTCTGAATGCCATTGCTCACGTAATGCACAACAATCCAAAATTTGGAATCGAAATCCATGGTTATACCGATCCGCAAGGAACCGAGGCATATAATCACTTACTATCGGAACGGCGAGCTAAAGCGGCTTTAAAGCATATTGTTGGACAAGGAATAGCCAGATATCATGCCATTGTGATACCCCATGGTGTTGACAATGCGCCCATTGAGCTCTCCAATAAAGAAGATTTATTTGGAATGAAACGACGCGTGGAACTCAAAATATTTGAAATAAAAACCAATGATTAGAAAACTAACCATATCGCTCAGTTTTCTGTTTTTGGTGATTCTAATTCCAAAAATAACCTCCGCTCAAAAATTCACCGAGTATGAAGTAAAAGCAGGATACATCTATAATTTTGCTCGTTTTGTAGAATGGCCTAAGGATAGTTTTGCCAACGAGACGTCGCCCATAGTGATTGGGATTTATGGAAACGACCGTTTTGGTGAAATCATACGACGTACCATAAGAAACAGCTCCATTGAAGGTCGTTCATTTGTAATTAAATATTACAATCAACCTTCACAAATACAACAATGTCATATCCTTTTTGTGAGTGAATTAACCAAAACCGAGACAATGAACTTGCTAAAAGTAGTGAAGAAAAAATCGATATTAACCGTGGGCGATAATATTCAAGGTTTTTGTCAGATGGGAGGAATCATAAATTTCACACCCCAATACGATCGCCATCGATTTGAAATAAATAACATAACAGCCAAAAACAATGACTTAATTATTAGTTCAAAGTTATTAACATTGGCAAAAATTGTCACCATTAATGAAATTGAGTTTTAATAACTTTTCAATAAAGGTTAAAGTAGTGGGTGTTATTATACTAATTTCATCCATTGCTCTCATATTAGCCGGCTCCATATTTTTCGCATACGACCGCAAACAGTTTGAAGATAAATCGCTGAGCGATTTGCAAATCTTAGCAGGAGTTATTGGAAATAATAGTACGGCAGCCATTCTTTTTAAAGATATATCCGTAGCTTTTGAATTGCTGAACTCTCTGGAGGCAAACCCAAGCATACGAGGGGCTCAAATAAAATCAAAATCGGGCGATATTTTAGCACAATATCAAGAAAAAAATGGGGTTACGGTAATTCCATTCGTCCCCCATCTTCGCGATACATCGATTCTGTTGGATCATGGATTTCTAGTAAATAGAACGGTATTAATGGATGGCGATGTTATTGGGAGTGTAACAATCTTTTCTGATTTAAAAGAGTATAAAGAACGGGTCAAAAACTTCTCCAATATTATAACCATCATTCTCTTAACATCCTTAGCCATTGCGTTTTTATTGGCGCTGAAACTTCAACAATTCATTACCAACCCCATTATTACGTTAACTAATCTGATGGGAGATATTTCTGTTAAAAAAGACTTTTCAATCCGAACCACCGAAAACAGAAACGACGAAATAGGATATTTGAATAAGGGTTTTAACTCCATGCTTTCGCAAATAGAGGAGCAGAACTTAGCCCTTCACTACGCAAAAGAACAAGCAGAACGCTCTGTGAAAGCCAAAGAACGGTTTTTAGCAAACATGAGTCACGAAATTAGAACTCCCATGAACGGCATCATTGGAATGGCCGGATTAATGCTCGACACCCCACTTTCATCAACACAACGCAGCTACCTCGATAATATTAACACCTCGGCAGAATCGTTGCTTGTAATTATAAACGACATTCTCGACTTTTCAAAAATAGAGGCTGGGAAATTAGAATTCGACAGTAGTCCCTTTGAGCTAAATACACTCATAAAAAAGACAACAGCTCCACACATACAAAAGGCAGCAACAAAAAAACTTCCGTTAAAAATTAAGATTCCGGATAATATCCCCGTCCTTTTAGGCGACGAAACACGTCTAAATCAAGTTTTAACAAACCTTTTAGGCAATGCCATAAAATTTACCGAAAAGGGATATGTTAGTATAAGTGTTAAAATTGTTGATAAAACATCAAATACCGTCTCTTTGAAATTTAGTGTTATCGATACTGGAATAGGTATAAACAAAGAGAAACTAAACGATATATTCCATTCTTTTAATCAAGAATCAAGCAGTACAACCCGTAGATATGGCGGAACAGGGCTAGGGTTAACCATTTCGAAACAACTGGTTGAACTGCAAGGCGGACAAATGAATGTTAAAAGTAGAAAAGGATTGGGTTCCGAATTTTCATTCACAATAACCTTCGACATATCTGAAAAACCATTAAGCCCCGAAAATCCTAAAAAGTATGAGATTTTAGAAAACTCAATTCGCAGTAAAGTTCGTATTTTGTTAGCAGAAGATAACCAAATTAACCAATTACTGGCACTATCGTTGCTTCAAAAACATGGATTTAAAATCGATTGTGCTGAAAACGGAGTAGAGGTATTAACGCTTTTGGATAAAAATCACTACAACCTCATTCTCATGGACTTACACATGCCGGAAATGGACGGTTATACAACAACTACACACATTAGAAATGAACTTAATGCTCCAAATAACGTTATTCCTATAATAGCCGTTACAGCAGCAGCCATTAAGGGTGAGAAAGAACGTTGTTTAAGTGTTGGTATGAACGATTATATATCTAAACCATATCAGCCCAACGAGTTAATATCGAAAATTGATCAACTTATAGAATCAAATTATCCCGATTTAACACTTTATAAACACATCGATTTAAACTACTTACGAAATGTAACCGATGGAGACACTGATTTATTAAAAGATTTTTTACACGCTTTTTTTGAACAACTGCCAGAGTATCAGAGTCAAATAAACATCGGATTACAAGAAAAAAATTGGGCAGGAATTGGCCTAGCAGCACATAGTTTAAAATCATCGTTTGCCATGGTGGGCGCCTATGAATTACAAAGCACAATGAAAGAATTGGAAATTATATCGAAAGAGTCGCCCAATGAGGGAGAGATTATCCAATTAATTGATACTTTTACAAATTCAATTGGAGACGTTCTATACGAACTGGAAAACTACTTAACAAATTTATAATTATGTTTGAAACGGAAATTATTGATGGTATTCCTATAATAAAAGGAGTTAACACTCAAAAAATAAATGCTTTAAATTCAGAAGACTTTAAGGTCGTTTTAAAAAACAATCTGGCAAATAACAAAGCCATCATCATTAATTTTCTTGAAATTCGTTATATTGATAGTACAGGGTTTAGCGTACTCTTAAGTGTCTTTGATCAGGCAAAAAAATCGGATAAACGAATGCTACTTGTAAACATCTCCCCCGAAGTTACTGGTCTATTTAAAATCACCAAACTCAACAAGGTTTTTGATTTATACCCAACCCTCAACGATGCAATAAAAACGCTGCAATAACCGTTACTATAATTCAATTTCTTAAATTCAATATCAATGAAATCAACATCAAAAATCCTTTTTTCGGCAATCGCATTGTCACTTATAATTTTCGTATCGTGCCAACCAACAAAGCAAGCTCTTATTGTTAGTTACAACGTAGAAAATCTTTTCGACACCATTTCAAATTCTGGAAATGACAAAGACTTTATTCCTGAAGGTCCCAAAAAATACGATACCGAAAAATACTACACTAAACTTGAGAATTTAGCCAAAGTACTATCCACAATTGACGAAAAACAACTTCCAGACATTATTGGACTAACAGAGATAGAAAATCGACAAGTGGTTAAAGATTTAACAGAACAAAAAACACTAAGCAAAGGAAATTATCATATTTGTCATTTCGACAGTCCAGATCCAAGAGGTATTGATGTGGCGCTAATTCATACACCCAATTTTAAACTCATTAAAGAACAAATTGTTCCAGTTTACACAGACGAAAACAAACGTTATCGTACCAGAGACATTTTATATGTAAAAGGAATTCTACAAAAAGATACGCTCCACCTGTTTGTAAACCATTGGAAGAGTCGTTCGGGCGGTGCTGAGAAAACTGAACCTCGAAGAATCTCGTCAGCCCTTACGTTACGCAATGTAACTGACTCACTACTAAGCATAAACAAAAACACGAAGATTATTATAATGGGCGATTTTAACGACAACCCAAACAATACATCACTACACAGCGCATTGGGAGCCGGAAAACCCGACACCGACAGTGCATTGATAAATATTATGTTTCCATTATTTGACAAAGGACTTGGAACACATAACTATCGCGACGAATGGAGTATGCTCGATAACTTTGTAGTTTCTCAATCCATTATTAAGGGTAAAGGACTACGAGCTGTTGGGAATGGCATTATTTTTTCACCCGAATGGATTTGTTACAAAACCAATAAAGGGGTTTTAGCACCGGCAAGATCATATGGCGGGCAAAGATATTTTGGAGGATACAGCGACCACTTCCCCATCTATTTTTATTTAAAAAAGTAAAACAACCATACTAACACCATGAAATTCAAGGTTGTTTCGGATTATGCTCCCGCAGGTGATCAGCCTGAGGCGATTGTACAGCTTGTCCAAAACATTAAAGATGGAAATCGATTTCAAACACTTTTAGGAGTTACTGGATCGGGAAAAACATTTACCGTAGCTAATGTTATTGAACAGGTGCAAATGCCCACGTTGGTGCTAAGCCACAATAAAACGTTAGCTGCGCAACTTTATGCCGAGCTAAAAGGTTTTTTTCCAGATAATCAGGTAGAATATTTTGTTTCTTATTACGATTACTACCAGCCCGAAGCCTATTTACCCGTTTCCGACACCTATATTGAAAAAGATCTGAGCATAAACGAAGAGATCGAAAAACTACGTTTGCGTGCAACTTCGGCTCTTTTGAGTGGACGAAACGATGTTATTGTGGTCAGTTCTGTTTCATGTTTATATGGAATTGGAAATCCGGCCGACTTTTATGAAAATGTAGTCCAGATTAAACGCGGACAAAACATAGCACGCAATGCACTGCTCCGCACTCTGGTCGATTCTCTCTACAGTCGAGACGAGGTTATGTTTGCGCGTGGGAAATTTAGAGTTCTTGGCGATACGGTCGAAATTTGGGTTGCCTACGGAGAGTTTGCCATTCGAATCTCGTTTTGGGGTGATGAAATTGAAGATATTACCACCTTCGATCCCATCAGTGGTACAACCATTCAACAAAGAGAAGAGATAACGATCTTTCCGGCCAATATTTTTGTAACCACAAAAGAACGTGTTTCAAAGGCAATCCGCCTCATTGAAGATGATCTCACAAAACAGGTTGCTTACTTCAATGAGCAGTCTAAACGGCTCGAAGCAAAGCGCATTTACGACCGGGTTACCTTTGACCTTGAGATGATTCGGGAGCTTGGATATTGCAGTGGAATTGAGAATTATTCGAGATATTTCGATGGCAGAGAAGCGGGTTCCCGTCCATTCTGTCTGCTCGACTATTTCCCAAAAAACTTTTTAACCGTGATTGATGAATCGCACGTCACTATTTCCCAAATCAGAGCCATGTATGGAGGCGACAGAAGCCGGAAAACAAATTTGGTGGATTACGGATTTCGACTTCCAGCTGCCATCGACAACCGTCCGTTAAAATTTGAAGAGTTCGAGGACTTGGTAAGCAACATCATATACGTTAGTGCCACTCCTGCCGATTACGAGCTGGAACGTTCCGAAGGCCTTATTGTTGAACAAGTTGTACGACCAACCGGACTACTCGATCCAAGGATTGAAGTGCGACCATCGACCCACCAAGTGGATGACCTGCTGAAAGAGATTCGAATAACAACTGAACGCAACGAACGAACGCTAGTTACTACATTAACAAAGCGAATGGCCGAAGAGTTGCAGAAATATCTGGAACGGTTCGCAATACGTTCGCAATATATTCACTCCGACGTGGACACACTAGATAGAGTGGAGATTTTGAGCCAACTGCGCGAAGGAGTAATCGATGTTTTAGTTGGAGTAAACCTTTTGCGCGAAGGTCTCGATTTACCAGAAGTGAGTTTGGTAGCCATTTTAGATGCCGACAAGGAAGGATTCTTGCGGTCGGAACGCTCACTAACACAAACTGCGGGCAGGGCAGCTCGAAATCTGAACGGAAGGGTAATCATGTATGCCAACAAGATTACACGTTCGATGCAGCAAACCATGGACGAAACCAACCGACGACGACAAAAACAAGTGGAATTTAACCTGAAAAACAACATCACTCCTACGCAAATTGTGAAAAAATCGGCGGAAGAGATCTCTAAATTGTTGCCCAATAATAAAACAAAAAGCTACAAGTCGAAAGCTCCAGAAATCAACAATGCTGCCGAAGAAGTCTATCGCTATATGTCGGTAAAGGATCTGAACGAACTCCTTGCGATGTCGAAACAAAACATGGAAAAAGCGGCCAAAGAGCTCGATTTTATCAATGCTGCCCAATACCGCGACGAAATGCTATCCATTGAAAAATTGCTTGCAAAGAAAGATGCGAAATAAATTCAAACGCTTCGTTTTGCCTATTCAAATCACATTCTCTTCACATAAAACAACTTGTCGTCAAGGGGCGCATAGAAATCTTTAATGGTTGCTTCGAGCGTATAGCCACACCGTTGGTAGAAACTGTGCGTATCTTGATATTGCTGCCTACCGCTGGTTTCGGCAATTAACAATGCTCCATTATTTGCTTTAACATCGTGTTCCGTTTGCCGAATTAATTTCTTACCAATTCCACCGCCACGCAAATTTTGAGCAACAACAATCCAATATAAATCCCAAGTATTTAACGAACCTGCGATGCTTCCGTAGCAAGTAAAACCAACAGGAATCCGTTCATTTTCAGCAATAATCCAACAATATCCAGATTTTGGTTGATCCAGTGTTTCTTGAACTAATTCCTGTACAATCATCACCTCTTCGTCGTTAAAATAACCGGTTGAACGGGCAAGGTTGACTAAATTTTCGACATCTGACAATTGAATTTTAGTACGAAAGCTAATTTCAGTAGAATCCATAAATTGTAAAATTACGTGGTTAATTCAAATCTTCAACAATTCTACGAATAGCATCAACCTCCTGGATACCAGACTCATTCAATGCTGCAATAAATCCACTATCGGGACTAATACACGGATTAGCATTAATTTCAAGAACATAGGGCGCCTCATATTCATCGAGTCGTATATCGACACGCGCATACCCTTTTAAATTAAAAGAGTCCCAACATTGCAAGCAAATATGATTCAGTTCCCTTCTCAAGGTGCTACTTATTTTAGTAAAAGAGCGCTGGGTATTCTGATATTCAAAACTTTCCGTGTTCCATTTAGCAGCATACCCTACAATTTTAGGTTTCTCGTTGTCATAATTTGTAAACACAATTTCAGCCGGAACTAACACCACGGGACCATTTGATGAAGCTAAAATGCTGATATTAAACTCTCTACCATCAACATATTGTTCAATAAAGAAGAAGCGAAAATCAATATCGTATATTCTTTCTTTAAGACGAGCGCCTGTAACAACGCATTCTTCGTCAAGAAACAACGATCCATCTTCCCAAATGGGTTTAATTATATATCGTGTTGTATCCTTAATTTGATTCAAGTTTTCCAGCGTAATACTGAGTGGCACAGGAATATCGTGAAATTGCATAATTTTTTTCGCAATGGGTTTATTGGATGTCAAAAATATGGCCTCGTAAGAAGATCCGGTGTATGGTATTTTCAATACATCAAGGAGGGCTGGTCCAAATGTTATTAACTCGCCAAAATTATCGATGCTCTCCGTTAAATTAAATAAAGCATCGTATTGACCACGCTCCAGGGTTTTTCGCAACGTTTTTAAATCAAGGCTCACTTGAATATGTTCGGTTGAGTGACCTAGCGATACAAGATGTTTTTCCACCAGATTTACTTGATCAAGGACATCGGCTTCATCGGCAGCTGCATTTTCCGACAGTTCATTATATAAAATTGCCATTTTCATATCTTTGTTTTTTAAGGTTATACTAAAATTAGGTGAATTACAATCGATTTATTGTTTTACACGACACGAAGCCGACTCTATTATGTTCTTTATAAGCGTTTTATAATCCATACCATTCATCCTTGCCAGAATGGGCAAATCGCTGTGATGTGGATTTATACCTGCCAACGGATTTATTTCGATAAAAACCGGTTCCCCATCTTTGTCGAGTCGGATATCTACCCTACCAGCATCTCGGCAACCGAGCCCAACGTAGGTTTCCAAAGCTAAGCTATTTATTTTTTCGATAATGGGTTCTTGGCAAGGTTTGTAGATTACATGATTTTCATAATCCATTTTGATTTCAAAATTATAAATCTTGTCGCTCTTGGGATTCATAAAAATGATCTCGATATTACCAATAACCTTGGCATTGCGACCAGTTCCCAATATTCCAACCGTAAATTCACGACCGGGCAGAAACTCCTCAATAAGAACCGGTTGGTCAAACTCTTCCATTAAACTCGTAACCATTGGCAAAAGCTCCGCAAAGTTGTTTGCCTTTGAGTTCCCTCGAATTCCTTTTCCCGTACCTTCGGCTATAGGTTTAATAAATACCGGATAATCAATGTCCAAGAGCGTTAAATTGGTACTTGGAGTTGCAACCCAAAAATCACCCGTGGGAACGCCCAAGTCACGTAAATATCTTTTTGTTGCCGATTTGTCGAGCGTGAGTGCCATTATAAACGAATCGGAAAATGTAAACGGAATTGAATACGCCTCAAGCAAGCCAGGTATTTGAGCTTCACGACCTCTTCCAAATAATCCTTCGGCAATATTAAACACCAAATCCCATCGTTGTCCGCCAGCCAAGGCAGATGTTAAAGCATAAATATTTCCAATGCGTTCAACAGTGTGACCAAAATCTTCCATAACCTTCTGAAGAGCATCAATTGTCTCTTCCGAGTCGAACTCTGCAACCTCTTCGGATGAAAATCCTCTTGCTAAATACTCCGATTTCAAGTCAAATGTTATTCCTATTTCCATTATTAAGTTTTTCTTTGTTAATAAATTAGTTGTTCAGTTATTTTGATTGTATAAGATCGATATATTTCAATTTCGCTTGTTTTAAATCGTTGATTAATAACGTTTTAAATTTTGGTGGCAAAAAAGCTCTCATACAACCCTTTGAAAAAGGCAGAGGCATTGTGTCCCAATTTTTTCTGATTATAGCCACCCTCTTGCACCACCAAGGTTGGGATTTTAAGTGCTCCTATTAATCGACCATTGTTTTCAAAATCGGCAATTCCCAATGGCCAAG
>JAQVXQ010000043.1 GCA_028709085.1 Salinivirgaceae bacterium
TTCCGCTATTTATTTTCGTCAGAAGATGATCGATATTGATCGAGAGCGATATGCCGAAAACTCGCTGGTCATGAAAAGTAGTTACTATGCGTTAAGCTTAATCTATTGGCAGAAAGGGGATCTTGATACAGCCATGGAGTATGCTCATAAAACATTGTTGCTCGATTATCCTGTTCCTTTTGGCGAAAATGGGACGAGCGATGCCCCTCCCTTGAAGATGTATCCGGGAGTGAATGTCAATACCGTATTGCAGAACCTGATGATGAAAATATTTTTGCAGGAGACTCAATATGCTAAAACCGGCGATATAAAATGGTTGCAAGATGCTCGAAAGCACTATTATGTCATGGATTTTATGGCTAAAAATCTTCAAGAGAGTATGTTGGATAAAAACTTTTTGGCACTTCTAAAACTCAATACCGAAGGATACAAAACGGCATCTATAACCATGAAAGCTTTGTACAATAATACAGGGGATTCAACTTATTTAAACGACCTCTATTTCTTTAGTACAGCGTTGAAAGGACGATATTTGGCATATCAAAACTATCAATTGGATATGCAAAAAGAGACCGTAAGCGAAGATAGGAATGAATATTTGGAAACATATAAGCAGATCAATGAATTGAAAGCCAGACTGGATGTTGTGACTGATGTTTTAGAAACAAAGCAAATCAATGACTCTTTGTTGGATTTGAATATTCAGATTTCGCTTATGAAGCAAGATCAGCAGCAAGGAGTGGGTGCGAATACGAATAACTTTAATGTGGATATGTATCACGCCGCTGCTACAACGTTAAAAAACAGTATCGATCCTAGAACTGCGCTCATAGAATATGAGGTACTGGATGATTCATTGCAAATATTTGTGTTTACACAGAATAGTCTTCAACTATGCACCGTAAAAGCCGGTGAGGAGTATTTGAATAGTCTCGACAACTATCGTAAAAGTGTGATGACCGGTGGCGATATCTCTCATTCAACCATTGGAAATTATTTAATCGATCCAATTTATTCCATCATTAAAGAAAAATCGAACCTAGTTATTATCTCTGACAATCAGCTGTTTGCCATTCCCTTCGAGGGGATACCCGTGAACTCCACTTCGCAAAAGCTAATCGATACGTTTAGTGTGCGTTATCATTACTCCGGTTATTTCTGGTATCGAAGTTTTACGAATACTAAAAATCCTCCGAATCCCTCCATTGCCCTTTTTGCTCCGGTGTTCGATCAGGATAAAAACGCATTGTTGGCCACTTCCAATCCCTATCGCAATAGCGAAATTCTTCAAAATGATTCTGTTTTGCGGGGCAATAATAATTTGCAATCGTTGCCCTTTTCTCGGGTTGAAGTTGAGCAAATTGCTGAAAAATTTACCAACAAGAATTTGGAAATCAACCTATTTGTTGACGAGAAGGCCAATGAACAAGCGTTTCGGAAAAATGGGAATGCCGATATTATTCACATTGCAACTCATGGAGTCTCCAATAAAGATAGACCGGAGCAATCGGGGTTGTTTTTTTCGCAATCGGAAGCCGTGGTGTCGTCAACGGACTATATGAGCGATGGATTTTTACATTTAAACGAACTGTACGATCTGGATTTCAGTGCTGATCTGGTCGTTTTGTCGGCTTGCAAAAGTGGAGTAGGAGAAATTTTCGAAGGCGAAGGCTTTTTTGGACTTCCACGCGGTTTTATATTGGCCGGTGCCAACAACTTAATTGTATCCCTTTGGAAAATCCATGACGAAAAAACAGCGTCTCTAATCAATCGGTTTTATGACCACCTGTTGCAAGGCAATGACTATGCAAATTCGTTGCGTTTGGCCAAATTAGATATGATAAAAAAAGGCTATTTGCCCATCGATTGGAGTGGCATAATATTCATTGGGAAATAATCTTAATCGTAAAACAGTAAATTGTAGTCGAATGGAAACCTCAAAAAAACACATCGATGTAATGAAGGCTTTTCGGGAAGGAAATCCAAAACTTGCCAAAATGATTCCGCGATTTGCAACTCGATGGGTCGAAAAACTGATTCATCAGGATCAAATGAACTTTATAATTAATAAATATATTGATTATGTGGGCATCGATTTTCAACCCAAAATTATCGAGGAGTTTAATTTGAAAATCGATGTGCAGGGAGTGGGGAATCTGCCCGAATCGTCGCGCGGATTTTTTGCCTCAAACCACCCCTTTGGCATTCTCGATGGTTTAATTATCACCTATTTTGTGGGTCAAAAATATGGCGATTTGAAAGCCATTGGAAACGACGCTTTCCTTTTAATCCCCGAATTAAAACCCCTAATTGCCGCCGTCAATGTTTACGGACGAAGTTCGAAAGAGTATGTTATCGAGTTGGATAAGGTGTATAAATCGGATGTTGCCATTACTCATTTTCCAGCAGGCGAAGTTTCCCGGATTTATAATGGAAAAATAGAAGATGCTCCATGGCAGAAAAGCTTTATTACTAAGGCCATTGAAAGTAAGCGCGATATTATTCCGTTTTATTTTCACGGACAAAACTCCGCTCTTTTTTATAATATATTCCGTTTTCGGAAATGTTTTGGCATTAAAACAAATCTTGAATTAGTGCTTTTGCCTCGCGAAATGTTCAAGAAAAAAGATAGTGAAATCCGAGTAGTCATAGGAAAACCCATAGCTTGGCAAACCTTTGATAAACGAATGTCGCATTACGATTGGGCTCAGAAAGTTCGCCAATATGTTTACTCTTTAAATGAAACCCCAAATTCTGATTTTATAAAATTGATTGAAAACTAACCCTATCTTAAAATAGATTAAACTATGATTACAATGTTTCGCGAGTGGATGTTCCAAATTTGGTATTGGTACGTCAACAATGTTGATAAAAATGCGGAAGTGCTTTTTATGAATTATGGGTATAAACATCCCGATTTGAACGTTGATTTATCCCCCGAAGATGAACCAAATCGCTATTCAGCACAACTATACCATTTGTTAGGTTGTGCCGTTGAACTCCAAGGCAAAGATATTGTCGAAATCGGATGTGGGCGAGGAGGCGGACTCTCGTATATTGTGAAAACCTTTAAACCGCACACCGCTTTGGGGATCGATCTTAATAAAAACGCTACGAAATTTTGTAATAAGCACTATAAACATGTTGGATTATCCTTTTTGCAAGGCGATGCCCAAAATCTCCAGATGTTGAGTGATAACACCTACGATGCCATTTTTAATGTGGAGTCGTCGCATCGATATCCGCGAATGGATCTGTTTTTAAGTGAAGTGAAACGGCTGCTTCGTCCCGGAGGTTATTTTTTATACACCGATTTTAGATACGACTACGAGATGAGCGAACTTAAGCAACAGCTCAACGAATCGGGCTTGGAAATTGTAAAAGAAGTTATGATCACCGACAATGTTGTGGCAGCCCTTAAAGCAGATGATGCTCGAAAACGGTTGTTAATAAAAAGATTAGCTCCTCGATTTATTCATAAAGTAGCTCTTAATTTTGCCGGAACGGTTGGAAGCGAAACATACAACCAATTTGCAAACCATAAATACGAATACTACCATTATGTGTTGAAAAAATCGAAAGACAAATAAGGGTTGGTATAATACCATAATTTATTATGTGATTTCTGTGCTAAAATATTAGTGCAATTTAAAAATTACACATAAAAATAGAAATCATGAAATTTTAACTGTCGATATCTTAAAGTGAATAAAAAATACCTATCGTTGAACAGAATCTCTGTTGTATGAGCGTTTATTTATTGTTGATAAACAATTGGCATATATCCTTTTGCTTAGTTTTCAACCTTTAAATGTTGTAATTGTCCCATACCGTCCCCAAAAGGGTGTTTCAAGAAGTTTTGCAACAATTATTCGTTCTGTGTCATGCAAGCAAACTAAAACAAGCCATGAATTATTCATCCATGGCTTGTCTTGGTTATTTATTTAATACCTTCAGTTGGGTACTTTGGAAAGTTTAAAATTTGGCGTTCATAGGAATGAAATTACGTCATGAATATCATTCATTCCGGTGAAAGAAAGTATATATTGGAATTTATTTTTTGAAAAAAGCACATTGCCAAATTGTAAAATACTATCGATATTTTGAAAATTCGGCAATGTACAGGCTTGTTTGTATGTACTATTTTTTTATAATTTTTATTAATTCAAAATCGTTGCCTCTCCAAAATTTTATAAAGTATATCCCAGAAGCAAAACTAGTTGTTTGTATACACGTTCTACCAACAAAATTACCTTTGAGCACAGCGAGACTATTTAAATTAAGAATTTCATACATAGTATTGTCATTACTATTTTCTGTTTCTAAAATTAAGTTGCTTGAAACAGGATTCGGATAAGCATATACTTTTTCAGACAAGTATGAAACATTTGCTAAAATAACAGTAAATGGAATGGTAACAATCTCTGTTTCGCCACTACTATAAACGCAAGAAACACCTGCTATATAATTGCCATCTACTAAATTAGTAAATAGATAATGATTATTGGTTATTTCTGCATATAATTGATTCCCATAGGTAGTATCGTTAAGGTAAATATTGAAACCAATGAACGATTTTGAATTGTTGACAGAAAGCTTTTTCATATTATCATGACTCCATGTAAATGCGGCTTGTCCTTGAGGCAATCCATCAAAATTAATTTGCAGGTCGTAGGGTAAACTCCTCAACTCATTTAATATAATTGTTCCTAAGTCAACATTTTCTCCGTTCATAATTACTGTTGAAATATAGGGTTCATATCCTGATTTTGTAATTGTTAGTGTGTAGGTATTGTTGTCCAAAACAGCAGGAAAAGTGAATATTCCATTCGTTAAAGTAGTAGCCTCATAATTATGATCCCCAGATAGTTGTACAATTAACCCGGATATTCCAATTCCCGGATTATCGTCTCCTTCAATTGTCCCCGAAATAGAATATACCGAAGGTAACATTTGAGTATAACAAAATATCGAATATGGGGAACTTTCTCCTTCTGTCCAAATCAGAGAGATTTTAGATTTAATGTGAGAGGGAGCGTTTGGATAATTGGAATCAACACTGGCGGAATTGCTAACATTGAACATTTCAGACCAAGAGTTTAGATTTACTTCAAATTTTTTGTACACTGTCTCAAAATAAACACCACCTATTTTTTCCGACCAAAACACGAAAAGATTTCCTTGTGTGTCGGTTGATATGGAAGGATAAGAGGAAGCAACCATTGAATTGCTAATATTTGTGAAGTTACTGTCCCATGTACCATTAGTGCATTTTTTATAATAAATTTCCCTTACTCCGGTTTGATTATCCTTCCACACTAAATGAATATTACCCTGAATATCAGTAACAGCGCAAGGATCCATCGTTAAAGAACTTCCGTTCCCTGTAGTATTGCTCAAATTAGTGTAATTTAAATCCCACCCAAAGCCAACAGTAAACTTCCTATATAACACCATTTTATCATTCCCAATATCTTCCCCCGAATCTTTCCAGAAAACATGAATATTGTTTGACAGATCCGTTGTAAGTGTGGGATATTCTGATGCTCCATATGAGTTGCTTACATTTACAGCTGTTTGCCAACCATTGACTTGATCCCGCTTACAATACCATATTTCAGAATTTGGTGTAGATGAAAATCCCGCTCTTTGCCATACGCAATGTAAAGCACCATTAGCGTCAATTGCTAAAACAGGTCTTGATATATTGGTAATTTCATCGTGATAAACAATTTCGGCTGCACTCCACTCTGAATTTGAGAATTTTCGGTAAACAATATCAAAAGCACTAATTCCTCCATTTTTATAAACTAAATGAAGAATATTGTTTGAATCAATTACAAGTGATGGATTCCTACCAATTTCATCAATAAGAAAGGGTGTTGACCATGTCAAACCTTTTGTTTCAGAAAAAGAATAATAAATGCCATTATTGTAGTACACTACGTGAAGTCTTCCGGAGTTGTCTTCAACAATAAGTCTAGCATTGTTTCTCTCTGTGGCTGTGCTTTGTGAACTTTGTCCTATAATATTTTGAGCATTAACAGTAAAGCTTAATGCCAATAGAAATGAGAATAATATATATTTCATTTTAAAGAGTTTTAAAGTGTGAATAATAGTTAAAAAATAATTTAATGCTTTAACAAATTCTTTTAAGTGAGTACACCTAATAATATCTCAACATTAGTTTTAATCATATTGTTATAATCTCTGCTATTTAAGATGATAAAGCATCATACAAATAGATTATTAGCTATAAAGGTTTGTACAAAACTAAACACACCTTATTTTGACAAAACAAGTGAGTTTATATGTCTAGAATTAACCTATAAATGATAAAATTATTTGTAAAACGACATTGCCAGAAGTAGATTTTTCTGGTGTCATATAACTATTCACATCCGAAATTCTGTGATAGAATTATTTGAAGTAAAACACGAGTTTCTTTAAACTGCAATAATATGTTATAACGTGATTTCAATAGTAACCAATTAGTTATTAAACCTATTTAAATTTTCACTTCTACACTCAAAGGTAATCATTTTTGGTATATTGAAAAAAATTAACAGAATTTTTCATTAACACATTCACTAATTTTAACTTAGTAGAGATGTGAGTATAGTACTTCAAGCACACTTTAAACTATAAAAATAAATTCTTGTTTCAGAATTCACGTTTAGATATTCCTTTTCATCTATTACTGTTCAAATTTTGATTTATTCGAGTATGTGTTTTTGTGTTGCATTCCAGAAGGTTGTAATTTTGTCAAACTACTAATTCAATATCAAAAGCACATAATTGTAAATGATAATTTAGCCATTATATTAGAACAGATCTCCGTTTAATAGTTGGCTAAAAGTTAATCCTATGCGAAAGTTCGGCTTGAATACAAGCCAAAAAGCCATACAAATATCACTGTTTTGAATGGATAGATTTTTGTAAAAGATCATTTCTACTGTGTAATAGTCAGTATTATAGCGAATTACTGGGCAAAATTCAAGGATGTGAAATGTTTAAAGGTTAATATTGATCAACTTTATTAGTTTATATTGTTAGAATATTTATTATTTTATTATTTTATTATATTCGTTCTTTACTATTTTAAAAAATAAATACAATATTCACTTTAAATTCAATGTTATGAATCTAAAATTATCAATTGGACAACGACTTGGTTTAGGATTTGGCGTTGTTATTACGCTTACGATTATTTTTGGAGCATTTGCTTTTATTTCAATTTCGAACATTACACTTGAAAACAAAAAGCAGCAGATTATTTACAATGCTTCTCGAGAATTTTCTAAAATGGAAAGTGCCTCAAAAGATTTTATTCGTACCGGAGATGAAAAAAACAGGGTAATTGTTGATAATCTGTATAAGAAAGGGATTAAGAATATTGAAAATATGAAATCTTATATTACACATGAAAATGAAGGATTAATTGCTTTTATTTCAGAAAAATATGAGGAATTTATTAGCACTTTTAAAGAGGTTGAAGTCGGAATGGAGAGAAAAAAAATAGCGTTGAGCACTTTAGATCAAATGTCGGATAAGGCTTTATCAACAGCAAAGGAGGTTATGGGTGGAGAAGTTAACGCAGGAGTACAGCAATTTATGGGTATTCGATTGTTGGAAAAGGAGTTTATTATGCACGGTAATGAAGACGTATATAATAACTGGCTCAGTTCAATTGACGATAATATAGCGTTGGCTAATAAGTTAAATATTATTGTTATTCGCGACGCTTTAACTCAATATAAAAAAGGATTGATAGATTATGTTAAGACAAATGAAGAACATCATTCTTTGGAACAGAAACAATTTGAAATAGCTTTAGCAACCAATAATGTTTTTGAGAAAGGTATTACACTTTCAACTCAATTGATGAATGGGGTAGTCTCGAATACATTGATTACATTTATTATTATTCTTATTGTAATTGTATTGTTTGGTGTTGTTGTTGCTTATACAATCACAAACATTATTACGACAGGTATGAATCATGTAGTTATAATGGCTAGCGAAATAGCTGCTGGTAATTTAAATCAAGTAGTTGATGCGAAATTCCATTCACGTACGGACGAGGTTGGTGATCTTGTAAGATCGATGCATGCAATGTCGGAAAAGATTATTGAAATTGTTGGTAATATACAGCAGCAAGCTGATACTATTGTGGCCGCTAGTATGCAAATGAGTACGACCAGCCAGCAAATTTCGCAGGGGGCAACAGAACAAGCCAGTTCATCCGAAGAAATTACAAGCTCAATTGAAGAGATGGCAAGTAGTATTCAGCAAAACACCGATAATAGTATGGAGGCTGAAAAAATTGCCGTTAAAGGTGCAGGAGGCATCGAAAATGGAAGCAATGCTACTAACACTGCTGTTACAAGTATGGGACAAATTGTAGATAAGATTTCGTTTGTAAATGAAATTGCCCGTCAAACAAATATTTTAGCTTTGAATGCTGCTGTTGAAGCTGCTCGTGCTGGTGAATATGGACGCGGATTTGCTGTGGTTGCCGACGAAGTGCGAAAATTAGCAGAACGAAGCCGTATTGCTGCCCAAGAGATCGACCAGATTTCTAAAAATGGAATGAAAGTAGCCGAAAATGCCGGAAATATTCTAACAGAACTTGTGCCCGAAATTCGTCGAACAGCCCAACTTGTACAAGAAATTTCAGCTGGCAGCAATGAACAAAACAGTGGTGCTAATCAAATAAATAATGCTATTCAACAACTCAATACCGTTACGCAACAAAATGCCGCTGCCAGTGAAGAACTTGCTACTGCATCCGAAGAGTTATCGGCTCAGGCATTGCAGCTTAAAGAGATGATTGGGTTCTTTAAATTATCGGATAAAAAAAGTTTTGGTAGAACTAAACAGCAAGAGCCTCATAATATCTATGCTAACCAAACTGTAAGTTCAAAACCCCACGAATTGAAAAGAAGCACCACTTTTGGGCTGAATAAAAAAGCATCCAAACCTCAATTTTCTAATTCAGTAAACGATACCATAGATTCAGGTTTCGAGATTCAAATGTAAGATTACAACATTAAAGGTTGTTTGAAAACTTATCACTAACTAGTATTCAACTTTTCAAACAGCCTTTTTTTTTGACATGTAAATTTAAAACACGAATACATTTAAAGATTTGATTATGGGAAAGCACAATAATATGAGTGCGAAAAAATCTAATCTTATTGGAAATTCCAATCAAAGTTCCATTGAAATATGTTATAATTATCGACAGATTGTTGAGTTCGTTCCCTCTCCCGCAATAATTATTTCCACAGATGGAATTATTAAGTCGGTAAATTTTGAGCTAGAGCAAATAATAGGACGTGATAAATCAGAATTGGTGAATCATTGTTTCTCTTGTTATATAAACGATAATAGTTCAAATTTCATTCGTAGTATTCTTAGGCAAAAGCAATTTAAGAAGATTAAAGTAACTCTTTCCTGTGTAAATGAAGTTTCAAAAAATGTATTACTAAATGGCAAACTTATTTCCCCAACTGAATTTTTGATTGAATTAAAAGAAGTTGCGAATGCCCCTGTCGATCATATAAATAACTATCAACAGTTGTTGGATAAGTTCCGACAGACTGCTGAGGAACTTACTATTGCCAGAACACTTTATGAGAATAGCGAACAGTGTCAAATTCAACTTTTTGAGCATATTTCCAATGGGGTGGCCATTTATCAGCCAATTGATAACGGAACCGATTTTCGCTTTTTAGATTTTAATAAAGCAGCCGAAAAAATTACAAATACATCGCGTTGCGATATCATTGGCCATACTTTATTGGAGAAATTTCCAAAAATGTCTACCAATCTGTTCTTTAGAGCGTTAAAAGAGGTCAACGAGACGAGTAATTCGAAACATGTTATCCCTTTTTATTACATAGACAACGTGTATTCCGGTTGGTATGAAAATAGCATTTACAAACTGCCCTCCGGCGAAATTGTTTCAATTTTTAGTGATGTTACCGAAAAGATGAAGTACGTAAACCAAATTCGTCGACAAAATAAGAAATTAAAAATGTCCATGAAAAAGGCTCAGGAAAACGAGCGATTAAAAACCGCGTTCTTACAAAATCTTTCTCATGAAATACGAACCCCGCTTAATGCTATTTGTGGCTTTTCAATGCTTTTGCGATTTCCGGATCTTCCGCAGGAAAAACAAAACGAATTTATTGATATTATTAATGTCAGTAGCAATCGATTAGTGACCGTTATAACCGATCTGTTAACTCTATCGTCTCTTGAAACAGGTGTTGAGAAGGTTTATGATTCCCTTTTTAATATCAATGACCTAGTTTTAGATGTTGTAGAAGAGCAAACGGTTAATTTGTATGAACAGGACATTTATTTGTACCATAGTTGTGGCTTTGAAGTTGAAAAAGCAAAAATAAAAAGCGATAAGTCTAAAATTAGACGCATTTTAAACTGCTTGGTCGATAATGCCATTAAGTTTACATCTGAAGGTAAAATCTCCGTAGGTTATGTTGTAAAGGACAATTTTTTGGAGTTTAAAGTTACGGATACGGGTGTTGGAATTCACTCCGATTTTCACGAGAAAATATTTGAACGGTTTCAACAGGCCGATGATACAATTCATACCCATTATGGGGGAAATGGTTTAGGCTTAACAATTGCAAAAGCATATGTTGAGCTCTTAGGAGGCAAAATTTGGCTTGTTTCGAAGCCTGGAAGTGGGACAACGGTAAGTTTTGCTGTGCCTTATGTCTCCGGAAATTATGCTGTCGAAAACCCGTTTAATAATGCTGTAAATGATCGGATCTCCTTTTTAGGTTAAAAAATACCTAAATTGAAACTTGATTTTTTTCATTAACCCCAGTTCTAAAGGGAATGAAGAAAATTAATTACTCCCTTTAGGGTCGGGGTAAGATAATTCATTTTCATAATCGTACACAAATGTTCGGTGTAAAAGCGGATAACCATTAAAATAAGATTGAAGTTTGTTTTTGAAAAGAGACGTATGCGTCTCTTTGTTCTAGTTCCAGTATCAATAAAACAAGCCACCGATACATATTTATCCGGTGGCTTGTTTGTTTTCTATTATAATGCCCTATTAGAGTGTTTTGCTCTGTTTAAAACGCAGCGTTTTTAGGTGTTCTTGGGAATGGAATAACGTCCCGAATGTTGGTCATTCCGGTAACGAACAGCATTAATCGCTCAAAACCCAACCCAAAACCGGCATGAACTGCACTTCCAAATCTTCGTGTGTCTAAATACCACCACATTGACTCAGCAGGAATGTTCATCTCCTTCATTCGTGTCATTAGTTTGTCGTAGTTCTCCTCGCGCTGCGATCCGCCAATAATCTCCCCAATTTGTGGGAACAGAACGTCCATGGCGGCTACCGTTTTTCCGTCGGGATTCTGTTTCATATAAAATGCTTTGATCTCTTTTGGGTAATCGGTTAAAATTACCGGTTTTTTAAAGTGTTTTTCCACCAAATAGCGTTCGTGCTCCGATTGTAGATCGGTTCCCCAATCTTGAATTGGATATACAAATTTTTTCTTTTTCTGGGCAGGACTGTTTTTTAAAATATCGATGGCCTCTGTATATGTTATGCGTTCAAAATCGTTGTCGAGTACAAAACGAAGTTTCTCACGTAGGGTCATTTCTGAACGTTCGTTTTGTGGTTTTTCTTTCTCTTCGTTTAAAAGACGCTGCTCCAGAAATTCAAGATCTTCGGCACAGTTTTTCAATGCATAGTCCACTAGATATTTAAGCATATCTTCCGCCAAATTCATGTTGTCATGATTATCGGCAAACGCCACTTCCGGTTCAATCATCCAAAATTCAGCCAAGTGACGACTGGTATTTGAGTTTTCGGCGCGGAAGGTTGGTCCAAAGGTGTAAATTTGCGAAAGTGCCATGGCTGCTAATTCTCCTTCGAGTTGACCACTAACCGTTAAATTGGTTTCGTGACCGAAAAAGTCTTTGCTCCAATCAATATCTCCATCTTTCGTTTTAGGTGGGTTTTTCATGTCGAATGCAGTTACATGAAACATTTCCCCTGCCCCTTCGGCATCACTGGCTGTTATTATTGGCGTGTGTACGTTGTAAAATCCACGATCATTAAAGAATCGATGAACCGCAAAAATCATATTATGGCGCACTCTGTTTATCGCTCCAAAAAGGTTTGTGCGGAAGCGTAGGTGTGCGTTTTCGCGTAGAAACTCCAATGAGTGACGTTTGGGTTGCATGGGATAGTGATCGGGATTTGCTTCGCCCAAAACTTCAATGGAAATTGCCTGCACTTCATTTTTTTGACCTTTTCCCATCGACTCGACTAATTTTCCCACTACTCGAAGTGACGCTCCGGAATTTATTTTATCAATAATTTCAGCATCAATAACGGTCATGTCTGCAACAATCTGCGCATTTCGCAAGCACGATCCATCGTTCATGGCTATAAATGCTACATTCTTACTATCTCTAACTGTTCTAACCCAGCCCATTACAAGGACTTCGCTTCCAAATTCTTCGGAATTGGTTAGATCCGAAATTTTAATCCGCTTCATCTGTTTCTCTTTATATTTATTATTTTATTTCTCAATTTTATTGTACTTGTTAATTGTCGTTTACTTCCCATTCGCTACCTTCTTTGGTATCTTTTAGCATGACTCCCAATGCACTTAATTTATTGCGAATTTCATCCGAAGAGGTATAGTCCTTTCTGTTTTTTGCCTCTATTCGCAAATCAACAAGCATGGATATTAGTCCATTGAGCCGCTCTTTTTCCGAATTGCTATCTGTCGTTGATTTTTGCAATCCAAGGATATCGAAAACGAAGATATTGAGTAATTCTTGAAGTTTTATTTTGTCGGGTGCTGATATTTTCTCCACTCCATCGCCAATGTTGTTAATTATTTTCACTGCATCAAAAAGATGGGCAATGAGGATGGGCGAATTCAAATCGTCTAAAATTGCATTCCAACAGTTATTGCTAAGTGATTCAATATCAACGGTTGATTTTTCCGATGTGGGGAGTTTTTCGATTCGTTCTAGGGCTCGCATTAATCGTTCCAATCCTTTTTCGGCTGCTTGCAAACCTGCGTTTCCAAAATCCAGTGTACTTCGGTAGTGACTTTGCAGTATAAAGAATCGGATTGTCATGGGTTGGTAGGCTTGTTCCAAAAGAGGATGGTCTCCGCTAAACAGTTCCGTTAATTTAATAACGTTGTTGTAGCTTTTTCCCATCTTTTTGCCGTTGATGGTTATCATGTTGTTGTGTACCCAATATCGAGCCATTAGCGTACCATTATGACATACAGAACTTTGGGCAATTTCGCTTTCGTGATGTGGAAATTGTAAATCCATTCCGCCACCATGAATGTCGAATTGCTCGCCCAAATATTTCTTACTCATGGCCGAACACTCAATGTGCCATCCTGGAAATCCTTCACCCCACGGGCTAGCCCAGCGCATAATATGTTCAGCGGGTGCTTTTTTCCAGAGGGCAAAATCGGCTTTATTGCGTTTTTCGTCTTGTCCGTCAAGGGCGCGTGTGGTTTCTAACATCTCGTCGAGAACTCTACCGCTCAGCTTTCCATACGGGGTTTTATGGGCAAAATCGGTGGCGTATTTATTCAAATCGAAATAGACACTTCCGTTTACTTCGTAGGCATATCCCTCTTTTAGAATTGTTTTCACCATTTCAATTTGTTCGACAATGTGGCCTGTTGCTGTTGGTTCAATGCTTGGTTCGATGTTGTTGAATTGATGCATTGCCCATCGAAACAGATTGGTGTATTTTGTGACCAACTCCATGGGCTCTAGTTTTTCGAGCAGTGCTTTTGAGCTAATTTTGTCTTCCGCCTCTTTCCCTTCCTCTTCAAAATGTCCGGCATCCGTTATATTTCGCACGTATCGAACCTTATATTGCATATGTGTTAACAAACGATAAAGCACGTCAAAGGTGATATATGGACGTGTGTGTCCTAAGTGGCTTTCGCCACTCACCGTGGGTCCACAAACGTACATTCCTACATGACCTGGGGTTATAGATTTAAAAATTTCTTTCTTTCTCGAAATGGTATTGTGTAGTAAGAGTTCCATATTGCAGAGCCTAATTAAATAATGAATTCCATTCACTGGTTTTGTGAACCGACAAATATACGGTTTTTAAAGATTTTAAATAAGGGAAATGGAAAGTTCCATTAAATTAATTTTTAACCGATTTATGTTTCAATTCATAATCGCATTTTTTCGTTTACAATCGGAATTAAAATACAATTTAAACTCACTTGCATATTAATATTTCTTTGTACATTTAACCAAGATTTACTAAATCTAAGTCAAAAACTTCTAAACCAAAACGCTATGAAACGATCTTGAATTTTAGCATGCTAAACTATTCACAGTAGCATGTTTAAAATTCATCGAGAGTTCCATATGACCTTAAACCGAATAATTACAAACATATGAAAACCCTATTTTTAAAATTCACTACTCTATTCTCCCTGCTACTGCTCTTGCAGCCAGCGCAAGCCCAAGTGTGGGAAATTTTAGACCCACTTCCCCAAGGCAGCGGAGCATACCGCGGTCATTTTGTGGATGCACAAAATGGTTGGGTTTTCCGTACCGGAAGTCCACAACTTCTGCGCACGCGTGATGGTGGAAACACATGGACAGAACTCTACCCCATGACCGGTATACGCAATGTTTTCATGGCCGACACCTTGGTGGGATATATGATTGTGGAGGAAGACCAACTTAAATTATTTAAAACTGTTGATGGAGGGTACAATTGGGTATTGAATACAGTTCAATTCAGTTTTGTAGATAATATATTATCCTCCCCAATAGAACCAATATTTTTTATTGATAAAAATGTTGGTTTTATTGCTAATCAGGATACCTATATGAAGACATCTAATGGTGGAGAATCATGGTTAGCAATGGATTTGCCTGATAATGGTACAATAAGACGAGCAAATAATATAGTTTTTGTCGACTCTATGACAGGATGGCTAACAGCTTATTATGGAGGTTATACAGGTAAACTTTTTTACACAACTGATCAAGGGCAAAATTGGCAACTACTAAAAGACCAAATTGGAGCTGTTACCGGATTAGATATTCTCAATTATGATACCGTATTGATAACATATTATAATGTAGGAACGGTATACTTTTATGGATGTGCATCAATTACAAAAAATAATTTCGCTGATTTTTCTTGGCAAAATAATATTATTGATTATCGAAAAGGATTGTTCATGAGCGATACGACAATTTTATTTTATGGTTCAAATTTGTGGACGATGCATATTGATAGCACAACACCCATTGAAGTCACGAACTTGCCTCTTTCAATTGCTAATTATAGTTTAGCTCAAAGAGTGCCAGGTGCTATCTATTTAACAGGAGGGTCTAACATTGCTAAAAGAGCCGATACAGCGTATGTTAGTATTCCTACTCAGTTGATATATTCTGAAAATGTTAAAGTTTATCCAAATCCCGCTGCAACAAGCATAAATATTACAATGCCTCCCAATTGTTCAAGTGCCGAGCTGTATATATCAAATATAATGGGACAGCGTATTTTTCAGCAAACAATAAATAGTGATAATGTAGCAGATTTGGATATCTCTAAACTCCCCACAGGTGTATATATACTAACCATTGAGGGGATGAAAAATAAATACTATTCAAAATTTATTAAACGTTAAAAGACAAAAAGCCATGAAAAAAACAGCATTTTTATTTGCGTTTATTGCATTCACGGCAATAACGTTAGCTCAAGAATCAATTGTGAACAAAAGCAATTTAGGATTAGCCTACACAAACGGTTTTATACCACGTATTAGTATTAATGTCGCAAATGACACTACAACAGGTAGTTTCACGGATAGGGCGCTGAATATTTTGTATTCACGACGCAACTATTTTAAACTTAACGAAAATAATGAATTTCAAGTTGATGAGATCAGGCAAAGTCCCGCAGGAACACACGTTTTGGTACAACAAACACGCAATGGAGTAAAGATTAGAGATGCTAAAGGGGTGGTAAGTTTTAATCTTCAGGGCGAAATTTCCTGTGTGTCATTGGATGGTTCGAGTGCAAATTTCACCATCAATACTGCTCCAACTTTTCTATTAATGGATGCCATAAATGCGATTACTTCTCATTTTTCGCCAAAAAGCACACAGATTGCTGAATCGAAAGCCGAATTGGTTATTATCCAGAAGGATAGTGCAGCTCAATTGGCATGGCAATTTTATGCTACACCACAAGGGGGGACCTCCTATTGGTGTGCGGTCGATGCCCATACCAATCAAATAATACAATGTGCCGATGCATCGGCTTATTATAATCCCCCACAAGGAACGGGCAAAGTCTTTAATCCCGATCCAGGGAGTTATCTTGGTGTTGATAATCTGCCCGACAGTGCCGATGCCAATTACTTTCCGGTCGATACTGCTTATTCCATTGAAACATTACAGGGTTTAATTCAATCGGCCGATGGTAAATGGCGGTTGCAAGGAGAGTTTGCCTATGTACACGATGGTTTTGCTCCTTTTCTAGGGTTGGCAGAAGAGACAGAACCTATATTTCATTATACCCGCGATAACGACCATTTCGAAGAGGTAAATGCCTATTTCCATCTTGATAAACAGATGCGATATATCCGTAGTTTGGGTTTAATCCGTACTGGAATGGGGATTTCGTAAATTTGGTTGATTCTACAACAATTGTTTATGATGTCAATACTGCATTTTATGATTTAAATAATGCAAGATTTAATCCGAATTCTTTAACAGTTCAATTTGGTGTCCCTGATAACGATATCGATTTAGCCGAAGATATTGTTGTTTGTGGACATGAATTGGGGCATGGTTGGCATTATGCGTTTACCCTTGGAGGCAACGATTTTTGGGGTGATTCTGGAGTTATAGAAGGTATTGCCGAATATTTTGGAATATCATATCGTCGATCTCAAACCTTATTTCAACCCAACAAGCGGATGAATTGGGCATATAGTACCAGGCCTTTATTACCTTCAATTCATAATACAGATACGTTAATGTTTGATCAGTGGGATGCAATTTCTGCAACGCCCGAATATAAAGAATACTTCCGCTACATATACGCTTCCGCCCTCATGGATTTGGAATATCGCTATGCTACTCAGCCTGATTCTGGAATAAATATAGGAAGAGATATAACGCACCGCATACTTTGTCAGTCGATGCACTACGTAACCAGTGCCAGTGACCACGTTGCCAACGTACTAGCCATGTTTCAGGCCGATATTGATCTATACGAAGGAGCGCACCTTCCGCAACTGATTGAGGTTTATACACGGCGCAAGCTGTTTGACCAAATATTGGCCGAAATGCCCGAAAGTAAGCGTATTGATGGCATAGCCATGGTGAATGAGGGTTTCCAGATTCCGGCAAACGATACCTTGACGGTCGATAATCTCTCCTATTTTGTAATGAATGGCAACATTACCGTCCAACCCAACGCCACTCTTGTTTTCAATGAACGTACCCGCGTTTTTAATCCGGAAAACCATGCAATTCATGTTTATGGAACACTAAAAATAGCTGGAAATAGTAGGCTGCCAGCCAATATTGTGGTACACAATGGCGGACAACTTATTATTAATGAAGGGCTAGCGTTTGCTGTACCAGATGGCAATACACTAACCCTTTTGTCAGGTGCTACCGTAACCGCAAAGGGCAATGGAGCAACCCTTACTGTAAATGGTAATTTGGTCATGGAAACGGGAGCTTCAATTCAATATTTGGGAACGGAAGCGCCCTACGGAATTGTGTTTAAGAGTCTGTCGGAACAGACACTCGAAAACATTTCAATTAGAAATAGCCGCACCATCGCCATTGGCGACTTTGTATTTCAGAATTGCAGCTTTTTGCGCTCCAATCTTTCCTGTACTTCCAAAAATATAACGCTTTCGGGATGCTCCTTTAGTCGCAGTACTGTAAGATTGGGAGTTCGGGCAACTGAAACCATGGCTCGGGTTATGAATTGCTCGTTTTCACAAAGTACAGATCGTATTGCCTTGGCTCTGTCGGGATATGAGGAGTATCAGATTCTTGAAAATCAATTTGTTGGCAACTATACTGGTGGACTCTCCATTTCGAGTTGCGGAATCAAGAAAGGCGATAATCATTTTATACGGGGCAATACAATAGAGAACAATCTTCCGTCGTCTGGCGAAAGCGAGGGGGTTCGTCTCTACAATTCGGTAGCCATTTTTATGGGAAACAAAATTATTGGAAATAACATTGGCGTGGGGCTTTATCACAACTGTTTGGTTGAAGCCTTTGGCGATGATGGTTCACCTCAAATTATTGCCAACAATACGGGTGTTCAGGTATTGGCAGTTGATAACAGTTTCCCATGGCGTTTTTCGTATAATCAATTTCAACACAACAATTCCGAAGCGCTGATCTCTTGCATCTTCAATACCGCCAATGGCGGAACGGAGCAGAAATACAACGTAGAGCAGAATTGTTGGCCTACAAATTTCAACCCAACCACCGATATGCTGCCTACCAATAATTTTTCGTGGTTGCCAATGTGGAATTGCAGTGGAATAACTACAAATCCAAATCCGTTGGAAGTTGAAATGCTCATGAATCAAGGTGTTGCCTTGTTTAAAGAGGAAGATTATACTCCGGCAAAAGAGATATTCGAGACCATTGTAGAGCAATATCCCGAGTCGATGTATGCCGAAGCTTCACTAAAACAGTTGCGAAAAATCTATTATCAGCCGAGCTTTTCGCTCACCGAATTTTATCAATATTTATCAGAAAACGAACAAATTAACAATTCGACGGGGCTGGCGCAACTTGCCGGATATTTAAAAGCAGAAACCGATGCTGCACTCAACCGAACATCCCAAGCATGGGATTTCTACAACTCGGTTATTGCCAATCCCGAAACGCCTGCCGATTTGGTTTATGCCACCATCGATGCCGAATATCTGCGGTTGGACGATTCAAATGGCAATAAAGCGGCATCAATCAACAATTTTGTCAACATTGAGCTTCCACGCATTGCAAAACACCATAATCAACGCAATTTAATGCTCGATGGGCTTAAAAATGCACAAGCACAGTCAAATGCCACGGAGTTAGAAGCATTACGTGCAACTGGAACAGCCGATTTCCGTATTCTTCCAAATCCGGCATCCCAATATATTGAGGTAGAATTTTATAGTTTGGAAACCCAAAAAGCGACACTCACAATCACCTCTATGGGCGAAAAAGTGATAAGTAACTATTCCATGGATTGCATTAAAGATCAAAAGATCAGCAACCGAATATCAATAGCCGATTTAGAACCCGGAATTTACATGGTGGCACTGAAGTGTAACAACGGAGTCCGTCAGGTACGGAAGTTGGTTGTATTTCGATAAAATAGTTAAAAATAGCACGAATAAAAAAGGCAACGATGCTTCGACATAGCTTCGTCGCCTTTTTTTATTAACCAAACTTGCGCTCTTATCAAATTCTTTCCATAATTTTACAAAATCGCATTTCTTTAACCCAATACAAAAACAAAACAATGAGCTACAATTTCGACGAAATTATCGACCGCAATAATACCAACTGCATAAAGTTTGATGCCATGGAAGCCTTTATTGGTGCCAAAGATGCCATTCCAATGTGGGTTGCCGACATGGACATCCGAACTCCCGATTTTGTTATCGAAGCCCTTAAAAAGCGACTCGAACATGAAGTTTTGGGATACACGTTTCGTTCCGACGAATTTTACGACAGCATAATCAATTGGCTCCAAAAGCGTCATCAGTGGAGCATTCAGAAAGATTGGATTTCGTTTAGTCCGGGCGTAGTATCGGGTTATACCATTGCTGTTGAGCAATTTTCAAATCCCGGCGATAAGGTAATTATTCAACCGCCTGTCTATTTTCCGTTTCTACACTCTATCGAAGGATTGGGAAGAACTCCACTTTTAAATCCATTAAAACTTGAGAACGGACGTTTGTGTATGGATTTTGAGAATTTGGAGTCGCAAATTGATTCCAGCACAAAAGTTTTATTGCTCTGCAATCCTCACAATCCAGGAGGTTCAGTTTGGACAAAGGAGGAGTTAACGCAGTTGAGCGAAATTTGTGCAAAGAACAATATTGTTGTTGTTTCCGACGAAATTCACTCCGATGTGGTTTTTCAGCCCAATAAATATACGCCCTATGCCTCGATCTCGAAAGCGGCATCCATGAATTCCATCACGGTGTTGTCGCACAGCAAAACATTTAATGTAGCCGGATTAGCAACTTCGTATGTTATAGCCGAAAACAAAGCGTTGTTGGAAAAATACAACAAGAGTCTAAATATGCTGCACCTTAATATGGGCAATATATTTGGTGCCGAAGCCCTTGTTGCTTCCTATAAAAATGGTGAAAAATGGTTAACGGAACTTATCAATTATTTAGAGGGCAATGTCAATTTGGTGGAAGAGTTTATATCGCAGAATTTACCCCAACTAAAGGTTATTCGTCCCGAATCAACATTCCTTGTTTGGATTGATTGTCGAGAAATGAAAATGAATGCTGCGGAAATAAAAGATTTCTTTTTCAACAAGGCGAAGATTGCCATTAACGAAGGATCCATGTTTGGAATCGGCGGCGAAGGTTTTGTACGCCTAAATATTGGATGTCCACGCAGCGTGGTTCAAAAAGCGTTGGATCAACTCAAAGAGGCTTTTAATGCTTAATTAGTCTTTGCAAGAAAACGCCAAACAGTGCGTTATTTTCGTTTTTGATACAGTTATCCCGATGTAACTTTTGTAAGTTTTTTAAAAAAACAACAAAAAACACAAATGGGGACTCCTTATTTTCAAAAACTTCGAAAGCTCCCGATAAGAATACGGGACAGGCTTTGTCTTTGACGATTTCTTATCAAAGACAGAAAAACATGGTGTTTTCTTGCTGACACTAATTGACGTTTTTTATGGAGTCTC
>JAQVXQ010000199.1 GCA_028709085.1 Salinivirgaceae bacterium
TATGATTCCGGAATGGCTCCACCGAACGGAGTTGCTGTTGGGCAGCGACGCCATGAAAAAATTGCAAAATAGTAAAGTCTTGATTGTGGGTCTTGGAGGCGTTGGTTCCTGGGCTTCGGAACTTATTGTACGGTCGGGAATAGGCAGTATTACCATTGTTGATTCCGACAATGTGGATATTACAAATATTAATCGTCAACTGCCGGCACTGCACAGTTCTATAGGGAAAAGCAAAGTAGCAATTATGGCCGATCGGTTAATGGATATTAATCCGGATTTAAACCTCACCGTGATTGAAAAATATATAAACGAACTTACAATGAAGGAGGTTTTGAGTCAAGAATATGATCTTGTGGTCGATGCCATCGATACATTGTCTCCCAAAGTGTGGTTTCTCTATTTTGCAATCGAAAAAGGGTGTCGAATTATTAGTTGTATGGGCAGTGGCGCAAAACTTGATCCTACTCTGATTGAGGTTGGTGATCTTGATTCGACACGAAATTGTCCATTGGCGCGGAATGTCCGAAAACGTTTGCGAAGATTGGGAATCGAGAAGGGTTTTACCACTGTTTTTAGTACCGAATTTCCGCAAAAACATGCTATTGTGGAGCAAGAGTCGCAAAACAAGAAATCGATGGTTGGAACAGTGGCGTTTGTTCCTGCTGCATTTGGTTGTGTAATTGCTGCTCAGGTTGTAAAAATGCTCACGGAAGATATTGAAAATAGTGCAATTAAATAAAATTCGTTATGCGATTAGTGATACAGCGTTGTAAAAAGGCTTCTGTGGAGGTTGATAATCAGATTGTTGGCAAAATAGAACAAGGGTTTATGATTTTGGTTGGCATTGAAACTGCCGACACGGTGGACGATGCCGAGTGGTTGGCAAACAAAGTGGTGCAGTTGCGAATTTTTGACGATGAACAGGGTTTAATGAATCGTTCTATTTTAGATATTGACGGCAATTTGTTGGTAGTGAGCCAATTTACGCTTCATGCGAAAACCAAAAAAGGGAATCGCCCATCCTTTATTCATGCTGCCCGACCGGAAGTTTCCAAACCACTTTTTGAGAACTTCGTACTATTGCTTGAGCAAAAAATGGGTTGTAAGGTTGAAACCGGAGTCTTTGGCGCACATATGGAAATATCGATGGTGAACGATGGCCCAGTTACGATTTTAATTGATTCCCAAAATAAGGAGTAAATTCGGATAATTATGAGTGAGAAAATGAAAAATCCCATGACATTAAACGATGCTCAAGATGTTGTTCATCAGTGGATAACATCCGTTGGGGTGCGCTATTTTAATGAGTTGACAAATATGGCGCTATTAACCGAAGAGGTTGGGGAATTAGCTCGAATTATGGCTCGGAAATATGGGGAGCAATCCTTCAAGGAGGGCGAAAATATGGATTTGGACGACGAGATGGCAGATGTGTTGTTTGTCTTAATTTGTTTGGCAAATCAGACGGGTGTTAATTTAGAGGAGGCGTTGCTTAACAATTTGGAAAAGAAGAGCAAGCGCGATGCACAGCGTCATAAAGAAAATCCGAATTTGAAAATCTGAAAAGTGGGTTGCTGTTCAAACATTATTTTATAAAGTAACACTTTATTAGATCAATACTAAAATATTGATTGTGTGACAATTCAGTTTAGTTTATTCTGGATTTGTTCCAATGTCTTTTTTGCAATATTCCGGTGCAATTCGTCAATGGCCTTTTGGTGAAAATGAGGATATAATCGTTTGTCACGCCAATGCGACCCACTTTTGTAATGTGTGGTGTGCACTAAGGTTGTTTGTTTTTCCGACTTTTGTGTAAACCGTAAAACTTGACCGCCTTCCGATTTCCCGCCCTTTAAATAAGAAAATTCAATGAGGTTTTCGGTAGTATCAATTCTTGTGACTTTTAATGCGGTAGGTAAATTGAATGCCCCATTTAAGAGCCGAAGATTAATAAAATAAATTTGTCCGCATTGGAGTTCGTATTCGTCTAAATCTTTCTTGTAGAGGAGGTTGTCGATTATTTTATTGTAGATAAATGAGATTGACAGGATTTTGCCATCCCACAGATCATTGGGATTTGTAGTTAAACAAGTTTGCCAGATATTTTTGAGTGGAGCCTCAAAATCAAAGGTCCCAATATGGCACGAATAGGCATCGGGTGAAAACTCCATATTTGTTGACGACTCCAAATCACAGAAGTGGGTAAGGTTTAGCTTTTCGAACCCGGCAACGTATTTTCGAACTTTTTTCTGCGACACCAACATTGGATCTACCTCTCTTAGGCTCATCTGTCCATATAAAGAGCAATGCAGACCAATAATTAGAGTCAAAATAATCCATCGGGTCATTGGAGTTGTTTTTGAAGGTTGCGTTTCAAATGCAAAGGAAACCTATTTATTTTATGTTAGCAAAATAAAAATGCAAGAATCTCTATTTTAATGTTATGCTCGGTTTAAATTGCTATTCAATTTGTAATTGGGTTGGGAAATGGCTTCAGCCAAACATTTTTCATTGTCATTACACATTACGGAATTTTGAAAACAATTTTCCCACTCAGAATGACAACAGTATTATTGAAAATATAACGAATGTTTCATTTCATGTAAATTTAAAAATTGTTTTAAAAACAAAAGGAGAGCAATATTGCCCTCCCTTAGTTTCTGTCTGGTTGAAAAATTCACTCCTTGCCAAACTTGTTCGCCGAAGCAAATATCCGTTTAAAGATGGTTTCAGAATCACTAATTATACTCTCATTTTGGGTTGATTTAAAAATGTATTTCTCCTCCTTTTTATAGGCGTTCACCGTTATGGATTCTCCCTCTTTTTGTGTTATCTCTACGGTGTAAAATGGATTTTCGCTTGGATTAAATTCGGTGGCAAACGCATTTCCTCGGCACTCTTTTATGTCTGATAGATAGTTCATTACACTACTAGTGGTAGCACTATCGCTGTTTATAAGCCAAGTGTCGTTGTTTTTTGACAACACAAACGAACTGTCGCCGGGATACGAAAACTTGATTTGTTGAATCTGCTCAGGTTCAATTTTAGTAATGGTTTTGTCCCTAAAAGCGTCTAGGTTTCTATTAATCGACATACTTAACGATCCTTCCACGGAGTAAACTTCAGTTTCGTCGGAAAGACGCACCATGGTCGAAAGTTGGATGCCTCCGTTTCCGGTTTGACGATATTTAAAACGTCCAACCACCAAGTTTGCCACCATTTTGTTATTGGTGTAAACGGTAACTTTTGTGCCTTTTTCGTCGTCCACTTCAAGGTCGTTCCATTTGCTCTTCTCCTTGGCAACCAACTGTTCAACTTTTAAATTTGAGAGTTCTTTTAAAATGTTCAAAACCGTTGTTTGGTCTGCTTTATACAAAATCTCATCTTGCGATACGCTCCAATTATCGTTCTTTTTTGTGAACGTAATTTCTATATTGTCGTTGTTGATAATGAACTTGTTGACTTTGTTGGCATCAAATTCAGTCATCTCTTTTCGGAACGATCGTTCTCCTTTTAAATTGGTCCTTATGGTATTAAATATCAACGCCCCTGCTAATATAGCCAATACTATATAGAGTGTTTTATTTTTAGTTTTTAACATAATCGTACTCTTTTAAATTAATCGATAAACCCTTTTTGCATTCGTTTTATACGTTTGATTTTTCTCTTTTGCGCACGGACTACTCCATATCCAATAACTAATAATAGGGGTAAGAGAAAATTCAGATATTTCAGAATTGCTTTTGTTCCATCTTCAAGTTCATCAATTGGACGTGAAGTAACTCCTTTGGTTCTGAGTCCGATCAACCCAGTATCATCCGATAGATAATCAATGGCATTCACAAACAGATGAATATTGTCTGCTTGTTGTTGCATGGCGCTTTGTCCCTCGCCGTTTACAGGGAAATTTCCATCTCCAAAAACCACCATTTTCATGGGATTTGTTGTCGATTTTGACTCGAAAAGAGCTGCTCCCACTAAATTATTTTTGTTAAAATCGCGTTTTGTCCACTGTTTTTGAACATCAAAAAAGGTGGTTGGTGGTTGAGTATCTGCATTGTCCGATGATTTTAAAAGGGCGGTTACCGTAACCGAAGTGTCACCCACATAGTTTATTGGGCTTGCAAATTGAAGTAAAACCGATTCCAAACCTTTTGTAATGGGGTGATCAGCAAAATTTTTAATCACGGGCATATATGGAAACATAACTTGGGACTGCATTCGATACATTCCCGTATTTTGCGCCACCATTACGTTGCCGCACGAAGCATCAATCATAAAGTTGTTTTCCACTTGAATGCCTTTTTCTTCAAGCCAAGTTTCCAGTCCAGTTGTTATTTCATATCCTTGAGCTTTTGATAAATCACCCCCAACACGGTTAATGGCCACTAGCATATTCCCTCCTTTTTTCAAAAACGCATCAAGTTGTGTTAAGTGCCACGATGGAAATGAGTCGGTTGGAGCGACGATTAAAACAGTTTCGTATTGATTGAGGTTGTTTGCGGTGTCGGTTAGCGTAACGGGTTCAACATCGTAAACCACTTGTAATTCTTGCATTACTTGCTGAAAAGCGTTTATTCCGGGTTCGCCGTGACCTTGCAGCAATGCCACCGATTTTCGTTCTTGCAATATTACCTTTTTAATTGAACTTGAAAGCGAAAACTCCATGGCTCCGCCAAGCGGTATAAAAGGAAGTGCTTCTTCCTTGTCGCCGTAACTAATTTGAGCCCCCATGTAGGCTTTTTGCTGTTTTACTTGGTCTTTTTCGCGAACGTTAATCAAAAAAGGCTGAATTCCTTTTTGCATTGCCTCTTGTTCGATCTCCGGATTTTCGTTGGGATTTTTAAATTCGTAAACAATATTTCCACCGGAGACTGCCGAATATTCCTCAAGCATCTCTTTAAAATCTTGACGGTTTTTGGCAATATGTGGTGGCAGGTCAACCGAAAAATAGGCAGTTATGGTTACCGGTTCATCGATATTCT
>JAQVXQ010000044.1 GCA_028709085.1 Salinivirgaceae bacterium
TCCAGCTTACGTAAAACATAGCGTTGTTGTTCGAGGGGTGCTGAAGGATTTTCGATAATTACATTTCCATTGGGGTCTTCATTTATGTACTGATCGGGGCGTTGACTTTTAAATCCGTATGCGTTTTGAACATCAAAATAGAGCATCAAGGACCACTTTTTGAAGAAAAATTGCTTATCGATTCGTAAATCGAGTTGATGGAATGCGGTTAGTCTCTCGGAGTTAAAGTTGGTATAATCGAGATACGTAGTTCCGGTAACATCGTAGGCAGTTCGCATTCGTGATCTTTCTAAGTCCACAGGGGTATAAGGCGCTCCACCTACAAATCGCCATTTGAATCCCACGTCCCAATTGTGGGGAAGTTTTCGTGTGGCGGTAACGTTAAACAATATTTTATTGTCCCATGCTGTGGGAATATATTCACCGGCAAAGTTTTCAAATTCGCTTCGTACCAACGATAAACTGGTAATAAGGTTAAAGCCCCACAGATCATTGTGGCGAATAAGAAATTCCAATCCATAGGCTCTACCTTCACCGATGGGTACCACTTCTTCGGCACCAAATATATCAAAATCAGCACTTTTGGATGATATCGCCACCGAGTCGTTTACCGAAAACGGATACTTACCATATATTTTGTAAAATCCTTCCAAAGTAATGCGGCTTTTTTCGTTGGGTTGACTCTCAATTCCCAAAACAAAGTGGTCGGCATGAATGTATTCTAATCCATTCTCTTTGTTAATGAGAGCTCCTTCGTTGTTTCTAAAACCCATAGTGGTGTATGCAGGGCGTTGATAGTAGCGTCCTACGTTCATATTTAAGGAAAGTTCGGGGGTTAAATTATAACTTGCCGACAATCGAGGCGATGACTGTGGCAAGGGATTCGCCATCACTGAACTGTAACTATTTCCGTCGAATCGAAGGCCAAAAGAGAGCAGTAATCGGGATTGGAGTAGGTTTCTACTTATTTGTCCAAAGGCGCTGTAGGAAACAAAATTTAAGTTGGTATTGTACTTTAAATCAAGAGGTTGGTTGTTTATGACGATTTTGTTGTAGGTGTCGTTTGTGTATTCATTATATTCGCCTCCTGCACCAAATAAAAACTTCCAATCGTTGGTGCGAATCACGTTTTCGTAACGTAGTTTAGTTTCAATTTCGTTCGATACATAGTCAAAAGTCTTGTTTTCAGGCAATTCGATATTTTCTCGATATTTTTCTGATACATTATTAAGATGGTTTCGACTCAAAACTACGGTTTGATATCCGTTTTTCATAAAGTATTTATAAACCGCCCCAAGTGTATAATTCCATTGGTCGTTTGACGGTAAATATTTTAGAATGTAGCGTTGCGACTCGGTTTCGTTGGCATCTAAGTTTAGAGCGTTTGTGTCGAATGCCCCCAAACCAATGAAGGTAATCTCACTTTTATCGTTGATTCGGATTCTATTTTTGAATTGAGCATCGTTGTAGGTCGGCAAGAATGGCAGGCCGATTGTAGCAAAAAGTAGTTGCAAATAGGAGCGTCGGACAGAAAAAACAAAGGAGTTGTTATCCGATAGCGGGCCATCGAGGGTTAATGCTAAGTCGCTTGCTCCAATGGTTGCGCGGTATTTTAATTTGTCTTTGTTTCCATCTATTTGACGGAAATCGAGTACCGAACTCAACGCATTTCCTCGGTTGGCGGGAAACGCTCCGGCGTAGAAATCGACTTCTCTTACGAAATCAACATTGATTATCCCAACTGGACCACCGCTTGCTCCTTGCGTTGCAAAGTGATTTATGTTTGGAATTTCCACGCCATCGAGGAAGAAACGATTTTCGTTGGCGCCTCCGCCTCGCACAATAATGTCGTTGCGAAATGCAGGGGTTGAAGCTACTCCAGGAAAGGATTGAATTACTTTAGAAATATCGCGGTTTCCACCCGGATTTTTTTCAATCTCTTTGATACCAATGGATCGCATACTAACCGGACTCTCTTCACGTTTTCGGAATGGAGAGGCCTTTATGACCACCGTTTCTAGTTGCAACGATGATGGGCGCAGCTCAATTTCTAGATAAGGTGTTGTAGCATTGGTAATTAGAATCTCTTTTGTGAGTGCTTGTTCAAATCCAACGGCACTAACGGCAACTTGTACGTAGCCAGGTTTTAGTCCGTAGAAAACGAAATTTCCATCGATATCGGTAATCGATCCGGTATTTGTTCCATAAATAATCATATTAGCAAATGGCACCGATTCGTTGTTGTCGGGATTGAATACTCTTCCTCGCAACGAACCTCCCTGCTGCTGTGCATGTACGGCAATATTGCCAATGAGCATTATTGCAAAAAATGAGAAAGTTAATGTTTTGTGTCGCATCGTTCTATTATTCTGTTTTATTCGTTTATACGATTGATTTTAAGGCTTCTGTAATGTTTTGATATTTAAAGTTATATCCGCTTTGTTGTAATTTTAATGGTAAAATGTATTGCCCTCCAAGTAAAAGTTCGTTTGCCATACTTCCGTATATAAGACGAAGCAAAAAACCAGGTACTGGTATTAATGTTGGACGTGTCATTATTGTGCCCATGGTTTTCGTAAATTCGAGGTTCGATATCGGATTGGGTGCTGTTAAATTAACTATATTGTGTATTTCATTATTGTTAATGCAGAAAAGAACGGCGTTAACCCAATCAGTTAGATGAATCCATGATATTCCTTGTTTTCCGGAGCCAATTTTACCGCCCAAACCGAGCTTAAAAACAGGAAGAATTTTTTGAATCAACCCGTTATTTTTATCTAAAACAACACCTGTTCTAATCATTATTAATCGGGTTGATTTGTGGATGTGCGTTTTTGCAATCTCTTCCCATTGCTGCGTTAGTGATGCCAAAAAGCCTGATCCTACAGGGGCATTTTCATCCAGTTGTGAAGTTGAATTTCCGTAAAATCCAATGGCTGAGCCTTGTACGAATATCTTGGGTGGATTTTGCTCCACTGTTTTTAGGAGAACCTGAGTTGTTTCAATTCGGCTGTTCAATAAAATGGACTTTCTTTTTTTTGTCCATCTTTTTTGAGCGATATTTTCCCCAGCCAAATTGATTAAAATATAGGGATTATCTTCAATTTCATCGTGCAATTCTTCTGCGTATTGCTTATTCCATTGAATATATTTTATTCCCTTTTCGTTATTCCCTCTCTTATTTCGAGACGTTACAACCACTTCAAAATCATTTTCCCGTAATTTATTTGCCAATGCTTGTCCTAAAAATCCGGAACCGCCAACTATGATCGCTTTCATATTCATAAATATAGTGTCGTTCTAACGATTTACATAACGTTTAAAATAATAAATTGTTTAAAGTTTAAGATGAATTAATAAACAAGTAATGTGGAGTCTTGGTTGATTCACGTTGTTGATATTGTCGAGTTGTTGAGTTGTTGAGTTGGAACGGATCCCAGAAACTCACTGTTCACCGATCACCAATTAAACTAGACTTTTGTATTAAGCAATTATTATTATCATTTCAAAATTACTCCTAAGCGGTTTATTCATTTGAAATTAAAATAAACGGAATGTTCATTTCGTTTTGATGTTTCGAATAATAAGAATAATTTTACAATTCTGTATTCAGTTTCGTAGATGGGGTTGAAAATAGGGTTTACGATGTTAAATATTATAAAACAAAATAAATGAGACGGATTATTTTAGCAATGTCAGTTTTTCTATTGTTTTCAACAACGAATGCACAAATCAGCAATGTTGCTACAAAATGGGATAATGGCAAGGTGGCATCAACGGGTCAGACAAAAGATGGTTTTGAAAATGGACTTTGGAAATATTTCGATCGTGAAGGTCGATTAATGCAAGAGGTGGAATTTGAAAAGGGAGTTGCTAATGGTTTAATAACCTTTTATTATCGCAATGGAAAGAAACAAAACGAAGGCCATTTTGTGTTAGGAATTCAAATGGGGGAGTTTCGCGAGTGGTATGAAAACGGACAGTTGAAATTTGTTGGAAATTATGAATATGCTGTTAAGGAGGGAATTTGGAAATACTACAATGAACAGGGAGTCGAGATTTTAGTGGAGAAATATGTTGATGGATCGCCATTAATAATATCAGCCAAAAGTCCTGACGGAACAACCCTTGTATCCAATGGAACAGGTTCTTTTGTAGGATATTATCCAAATGGCAACAAAAAAGAGGAGGGTGTTTATACGGACAGTCTAAAATCAGGGAAATGGATTGAGTTTTATAATTCAGGAGCCCAAAAAGAGGAGGGAGAATTTTTAAAAGGTGAGAGAATTGGAACATGGACTTCATGGTTTCCGGATGGTGGGAAACGCAGTATTTTGAATTACGATAATGGTGCCAATACCGAATGGTTTAGTAATCAGATTAAAGCATCGGATGGTATCGTTAAAAATGGAATACGCGAAGGAGAATGGAAGTTTTGGAACGAAAGTGGTGTCTTGTTGAAAAAAAACAACTATAAAGCTGGAAAATTTGACGGGTTGGTTATAAATTATTACCAATCGGGAATCGAGAAAAGTGTCATTGAATTTGCCGATGGTAAAATGCACGGTAAGGCAATTTGGTATTTCGAAGATGGTAAAATTGATATTGAAGGCAATTTTAAGGATAGTATTCAAGATGGACATTGGATATATTACCGAACCGATGGTTCAAAAGGAAATGAAGGACCATATCTGAAAGGAAAAATGGATGGTAAATGGACTTGGTATTATGGAGACAATAGCGTCTGGAAAGTGGGTCACTATAAAAATGGAATTCGTGATGGACATTGGGTGTTTTATTACGAAGATGGAACAAAATTTAAAGAGGGAAGTTTTGATTTTGGACTAGAGAGAGGCTTATGGCAAACTTGGTTTGAAAATGGACAACTTTCGGTCAGTGGTTATTTTGATCGGGGTTTAATGGATAGCCTTTGGCTTGGATGGTACGAAAATGGAAATAAGTACTACGAAGTAACCTATCATAATCAACTTCTTAATGGGAAATCGCTCTATTGGTACGACAATGGCAACCCAATGTCAGAGGAAACCTATATGAATGGACAATTAAATGGAGTGTATAAAACATATCAACCCACTGGGATACTGATCATGGCTGGAGAGTATGCCGATGGTATAAAACATGGCGAATTCAAATATTACGATATTAAGAATGTAAATGTGGCTCTTCGGGAGGAGACTTATGTTCAAGGAAGCCCGCATGGAAAATGGATTACGCGTCACAAATATGGAAGTATTGAGAGTATTCGGAATTACAACAATGGCGCGCGTCATGGTTTGGTTAAATACATGGAGCCCGATGGTGTAGTTGTATTCGAAGCTCAATATAAAAACGATAAATTGGTTAAACAGATTGTGGACAAAAAAAATCCCACCCCTGTAAAAGGGAATAATCCGAAAATAAAATAATTCTACGTTAACAGATTGATTTAAAAAACGGACTTCATAGTAATGAAGCCCGTTTTTTATTGCTATTTTGATTGATCGTTGATGTTTTAATCTTCCGATATATCACTTAATAATTTTTGATAGGCACTAAATGTATTGGCACGGGATACAAACCCAATGTATTTTTCGTTGTCAATAACCGGAAGATTGTAGTGCGACGAGTCTCGGAACTTTTGAACAACCTCCTCCATTGTTTCATTTGGACTAACCGTGGGAGAGGGCATATACATCAGATCCTTCACTTTTACGATATCGTATAACTCTGTTTTTAAAAGCAGGTGCCGAATGTCGTTTAAGAAAACGATACCTTTAAATATCTCATTGTCAATGACGGGGAAAATATTTCTCTTGCTTTTCGTAATTTGCTTAAACAATTCTCCAAGCGTTGAGTCCGATGTGATGGTTGTGAAGTTTTTTTCAATAAGCGGATCAATTTTCATTAATGTTAGTGTCGCTTTGTCTTTGTCGTGGGTAATTAAAATCCGTTGATCGGCCAATTGACGAGTGTAAACTGAGTTTAATGCAAAATATTTCACCATTACATAAGAGGCAACCGAGGTAATCATTAGTGGCAATAAAAGGGCATATCCGCCAGATACTTCAGCAATTAAAAATATGGCAAACAAGGGTGCATGCATAATGCCACTCATCATTCCGGCCATTCCCACCAGAGCGAAATTGGTTACGGAAACATTAGCAATGCCTGAAATATTGACCAACATTGCAAATAGAATTCCTCCGTGCGCACCTACGAATAAACTGGGCGCGAAAATACCCCCAACTCCACCAGCACCAAAAGTAGCTGAGGTAGCCACAACTTTTAGCATCGTAATAGCAAATAGCAAAACAATGGTTGCTGTAACGCTTCCCGAAAATGAAGAGAATAGGTTTCTGGTGAAAAGATAATCCAAATTCCCAGTTAAACACATATTTACCTCTTTGTAACCTTCACCATAGAGCGATGGAAAAAGAAAGATCAGTAATCCGAGTATTCCTCCTCCTATTAATAGACTCTTTTTCCAAGTAAAACGATCAAAAAACCGATTTATTTTGAGATAAATCCCTGAAAAATAAGCCGATATGATTCCGCTATACAGTCCAAGTCCGATATAAAATGGCAAATCGCCTACTGCAAACGATTCCATTACTACAAAAGGATAGAGAATATCGCTACCAATAATTAAGTGTGAAGTTATAATTGCTGATACAGAGGCCATTAGCAAAGGAATCATCGACGACATGGTTAAATCCAGCATTAGTATTTCCAAACTGAAAATAATACCGGCAATGGGCGCATTGAAAATAGAAGCAACGGCTCCCGACGAGGCGCAACCAATTAAGAGGGTTATTTGTCGATAGTTTAATTTAAACGCTCTTCCGATATTTGAACCTAAAGCTGCGCCGGTACCCACTATTGGCCCCTCTAGTCCGACGCTTCCCCCAAAACCAACGGTTAATGAACTCGTTATTAATGAACTAAACATTTGGTGACGTTCAATAAATCCCTTTCGCTGTGATATAGAGTGCAAAATTCCAGGAACACCATGTCCTCCCGGTTTTTTAATAATATATTTCATGAAAAGTAGAGCGAATAAGATTCCAACCGTTGGATAGATAAAATAGAGGTAGTTATGTAGTAATAGAGAACTGAGCTTTTGCAAACTGCTGGCTGTGATATGCACTAAGTTTTTTAAAATTACGGCGGCTACTCCTGATGCAAGCCCAACAACAACGGCCAGCCCTCTTATTTTTTGCTGTTGTGTGAATTGCGTGTTAACCCATAATAAAAAACGATACCAATATTTATTTGATCGCATTACTGTTTCATTCCTTAATGTTGTTATTCTACGGCGTATCTAACAATCTGTTCATATACTGGAGCCCAACCTTGCCATGCTCCATAATTACATAACGACTCATTGTGCCATAATAATGAGAAAGTTCCGCCCACCTCTTTTATTTTATCTATTATTTGCCGTGTTTGAAAAACGGCATCGTCAGGCGATAATTTCATGTATGAATTCAGTGCTGCATCCATAACTTGAAACGGATGAATTACCAAAGATGTGGCTCGATTTGTTTGCAAATTGAAGAATTGGTATTCACCCGCATATCCGCACCTAAATCCGATACGCGATGGGTATCCCATACTATAGTCATCAGTAACGTTAAGTTTAATCAGATTTTCGTAATTATTGGGAAGCGCAAACTTAACAAAATGGAAACGACTATTGGTTACATCTTGACTTAATAGTTCGGCTAAGGTTGCAATCTCGTTCTCCAAAACAGTAAAGTCGAAAAATGAAGAAAACGATGGATGAATTCCTACTTTGTGTTTTTGGGAATGGAGCAAAATAAGCTCTTGAAATTTTTTATTGTGTATTGGAACTGCTTTATCTAGACCCCCATAATTTGCCAACAGGAAAAAATAAACGGGCGATAGATTATATCGGTAGTGTATTTGGTATAGTGCTTCATAGGTATCAAATGGGTCGGCAATACGTCCCGAAAAAACTTTAAGTCGTCGTGTGAAATCCGTAAAGTCGGCACGAACTAATGATTGACCAAGACCACCAATTTGTCTAATTATTCCTTTATTGCTATAAGCATATGCGTTGTCAACATCAATGGTTGGCATGAATTTATAAACAGGCTCTTTTATGGGTAACTCTGAAAAAGATTGTTGAAGAATTGTCCTTAACCATCCAATCCAGATATTAACTATGGGTTCAAAAAGAAAACTCTTTTTCCATGCAATGCTATTTCGAGGGTCGTAGCGTCCAAATCGGTCAAGTTTGCTGACCAAATACTCTTCGTAGCGAGATATTAAATAAAACGACGCTGCGAAAATATCAAAAGGCAATTCTCCTTGATCGGTGCAAAAAAAGATCACCTTCCCTAAATGCTCTTTTACTTCAATTAATTGAGGGACAATGTCTTCCTGTGATAAAAGAAGGGCAGGCTTAATGTGTACAGTGTTTGGAATGGGTTCGTAGGAGTAGTTTAAACGAGCTCCTTCAAAGTTCATGAATTCGTCCCGTAGGGTTGTTAAACGGTAATCAAGTCCTAGGTTTTGTACAATTACGAAATCTAAAATATACGTTAATCTATTTGTGATTTTATGAGAATATACCAGTAGCATAATAGCATTAATTTAATCGACAAAGATAGACAACAATTTTTGCTTTTCGTTGTCCCAGTTTAATGTTTCGGCAGCTATTTTCAGATTTTCAGTGTAATAGCCCTCTTTCCTTCTTTTTGTCACGAGCATCAAGGCTTGTGCCAATGCTTGCGGTGTACGGTTTAATAATATGTTGCCAATATCATAGTCGGAAACAATTTTCGACATTACAGGCAAATTGCTTACTACACTAGGAACTCTGGCTTGAATATAATCAAATAATTTATTGGGGAGCGCAAATCGGTAGTTCAGTCCCATATCTTCTTCAATCGAAACTCCAACGGTTGCTGTTGCAGTAATAGTGTGTAGATTATCGTAGGGGACGTGTCCCAAAAAGGATACGCGATCAGTTAGTTCTAAAGTTGTTACCAAAGTTTTGATCTCTTTCTCAATATCGCCTCTACCTGCAACTATTAGTTCTGCTTTCGGATAATAGCGCAATGACTCTACTAATAATTCTAATCCTCGACCTTTATTTAATGCCCCTTGATATAAAATCAGATCTTTTTCAGAGTTTGGGTTTTTAATGCTTTCTTTTTTTAGGGGGACATTACGTATTACGCGAAAATTGATGTTGTATTTCTCCTTATAAATATTGGCTATGGGATCACACACTGTAATTCCAAAATCGACGCGAGGAATTAAGAAGTCTTCTAATCGAGACCAAAATTGTTTTATTTTTTTGCGATTTTGAAGTTCAGGAACTTCTGAGAAAAGTTCGTGGCTGTCAAAGATTAGGGTTTTTCGACAAATGCGAGCGGCAAGCCATCCAGCAGGCAATGTATCCATGTCGTTGGCAAAAATAAAATCGCACTTTGTGAACAGCAAAAACCAAAATAACCGAATGTTATAAACAGCATAAAACATCCACGAGTTGTTAAATGGTAGGCGGAAACGTTTGATTTTATATAATCGGGTGAATTTCGAACTTTGGGCAATTTTCCGACCACAAACCATTACCGCTAATCCCGCTTCATGAAGTGTAGTGGCGGTTCTATGCACTCGTTGATCGTTTTCAAGGTCATTTGTTACACAAAGAATAACTCGTTTCACTTTATTTTAATATTATGGGAGTTTTAGTTTGAAAAATCGGATGTGCTTTTCTAAGCTTAAATTTCACAATGCCACAAAGATATCAAATTCCCCTTCTAAAGGAACAGTGGAGCAATAAATAAAAAGAATGTCACGGAATTAGATCGAGTATAAGTTTTTAAACTGCGACATTTGTATCCATCTATGATCAACACAGATGGTTATTTTTATTATTATTGAAACTGAATCCCAAACATAATTTAGATCTAAAATGAATGTTTTGCCCAATCGTATTCTACGAACAAAAATAAATTTTAAAGAAGACGATACTATGGGGGTATTGAATGTGAAAAGTCAAAAATAATTATTAATTTAGCCACCTGAATTTAAATAGGGTTGAAATACTAAATTGTAGTTTGGTATAAATTTAAAAATTAATAGGTATATGGATCCATTATATATTGAAGGTACGGATGAATCGCCGGATATTATGCTTGATAAATCGGCAGGAAAATTTGAATTTACTGGTAAATCCTTACCGGAAGATGTTAAAGCATTTTATGGTCCCGTTTTGGATTGGCTCGATGGGTACATTGCAGAACCTAATCCGGAAACCATCGTGAATTTTAAAATGGACTATTTTAATTCTGCTTCAGCAAAACAAATTATGGATATAATGACTTGTTTTGAAAAGGTACACTTAAAAGGTTTAAAAGTACTCATTCGTTGGTATTTTTACGACGACGATGAAGATATGGAGGATGCTGGGGCTTCCTATGATGGAATTGTTGATGTCCCCATTGAGCTGATTTCATACTAAAATAATTATTCTATTGCAGCTTGTTTTCGATCGTAGTGAATGAGAGTTTGCCGAAAACTACATAGTTATTATTGTCGTTGTTTTTTTGATATCTATTTTGAGGCACATATCACACATTATATTTTTCTTTATATTAGGTTTAATAACTAATAAACCTATTATAGCTCAAGTTATTGACCCGTGGACGGGGAAGGCAATATTTAATAATAGTTCCAGCATTCAAACACGAAATGGTATATTTGAGGGATTTAACGCCCAATATGGACTGCTTGCACATCGTCCGCAAATGGAGCATTATAAGTCGTTACCATTTATTTACCTTCAAGGTAACACGCCAAATAAAAAATCATTGATTGTTGTTTTTAATGGTGGCCCTGGAGCCTCAAATTTGTCAACATTACCCTATTCTGATTCACTAATTAATTGTTTTAGCATATTAATGGTTGGGTATCGAGGGGTTGACGACGAGTCCCAAAACTCAAGACAAGAGCATGAGACAATTGCTCGAGATGATTTTAACAACATAGCGTGTGATGCACTTAAAGTAATTCAACATTACGGTTATGATACAGTTTATGTGGTTGCTCATAGCTTTGGGACCGTATATGCGTGTGAGTTTTTGAAATACAAGGACCATTTTTCGCAATTTTACAGCCTTTTTTTCAGCCCAGTTCTAACGCGGGATTTGAATGCGGTTTCCCGTTCCATGGAAAACATGATTAAGAAAGTTTTTGACGATTTTGAATGCAGTAGTTTGGAGTGTCAACGTGTTCTTAATCAAATTACTAATTCTGAAGATCCTGGGAATACAGCGTTGGGTCTCGTTCTTTTATTGTCTAAGTTTGAGAATTTCGACATTGTTCGAAATTTTTTACAACAGGATAAAAGTATAGTACCCGCCTGTGAATTGGCTTATAAGCAACATGAAAATGCAATATCAGTAACCGATCAAAAGGTAAAATACACACTGTTTTTTGATGATTCGTCGGAAGAAACTGAAATTAGGGGGGTATTTGGGCAAGCTATTTACCGATATTTTAAAAATCGTTACGTCTCCAGCAGATCACTTAAATGTAATTTTGATATTTGTATTCCAGACACTACTTTTGTTGCTCAATATGACTTTTCGGAAGTATTGAACGCTACTGAAATAAGAAATACAGCACATTCAAGCGTTTGGAATATTGCATATAAGTATATTATTGAAATTGAGCGATCTCGATAATCTATCGACCCCTTTGCCTACGTCCACCTCTCACCTGTCTTAGCAAGTGTCTTTTAAATCGGTGCTCGGCGTGTTGTATTTTCAGCACTTTTTGTGGAGATAGTGTTTTTAATAACTCGGAAGTTAAATGTTTTTCATTGGCCAGAATTGCTTCCTGCGTTGAAAATAAACTGTCGAGGGTTTCTTTAGCAATTTGGTCGGTTAAGCTTTGATATCTTCTTGTGTTATGCAATAATAATTTATGTTGTTCCCATAAATCATTTTTTATATCGATATATTGATTGAAAACAGGCCAAAACAGCTCCGCTTCGTCAGGGGTTAATTCAAGTTGTCGAGTTAAAAATGCTACTCGTTCTGATTCCATAAATTGATCCCGCTCTTTAAATTCCGTAAATATTTCATCCTCCTGTTCTATATCCATAGGTTGTTCTTCTTTACATGCAAATAAGAGTGGAATAGCAATTAGAAAAACAATTAGATTGAAGTTGATTTTCATGATTTGCTTATTTTAGTGTTGTGGTTTCTGATTCTAGTATGGCACTCTCTTCTAATTCATAGAGTAGACTTTCACTATTTTGGTCAATCTCTAGGATTTGGTAATCGTCTAAATAGGCGGTGATGGTGTTCTCTGAATATTCGCCAATGGCATTTGCAATGCTTGCGTAATACAGATCGTTGCGATTATTCATTTGATTTGTATTGTATAGATACCAGCCCGATGCTAAAATTAGCAAAAAAGACGCTGCAGCAGAGTACCATAAAGGCGCTATTGATTTATGCTTTATACTCAGATTGATGGATCCTGACGATTCGGAAATCCCTGCCTTTACCATCATTTTACCAGAAAAATTCTCGAAGTAATTTTCTGGTATAACGAATGGATTCGCTTTTAAATGCTTGTTTTTTAGGATGTTTTTCATTTCTGTGAATTCATAATCTCTGCTTTGACAAAGATAACTCCAAATGGTTTAATTGGGATTTGAATTAAAAATAAAAACGGTTCTCTTAAATTTTTAAGAGAACCGTTTTTATTAATAAATATAACGGATTATTTTGAAATTGCAATTAATTCAACTTCAAATATTAAAGTTGAAAATGGTTTAATAGGGCCTCCACTATTTCGACCTCCATATGCTAATTCTTGTGGAATATATAATTTCCATTTTGAACCAACTGGCATTAATTGTAACGCTTCAACCCATCCTGGGATTACTTGTGTAACTCCAAATTCAGCGGGTTCTCCACGATCCACAGAACTGTCAAATATGGTTCCATCGATTAATGTACCGTGATAGTGTACTTTAACAGTGTTGTTTGCTTGTGGTTTTGGACCATTTCCATTTTTAAGGATTTCATATTGCAATCCCGATGGAGTAACCGTAATCCCTTTACGTTTAGCGTTTTCGGCTAAAAATGCTTCTCCTTCTGCTTTCACTTTACCATCTTCCTCTGGATTTGTCATCTCTTGTTGTGGTTGTTGAGCTTGTTGCTCCATCATTTTTTCTTGCAAGTAAGTTTGAACAAGCATATTTCCAATTGCCTCTTCAACCTGTGTTGGATTTTCTTTTAACGCATTTAAAAATCCTTGGGTAATTGCTTCATAATTAAGTTCACCTTCCAGCTTCATTTGTTTAATGCCACCTAAAAGATTAGCTCCTTGTTGCATGCCAATAGTGTAGCTTACGCTATCCGCTTTAGTTGCAAGTGGGGTAGTTGTTGGGAATTCTTGATTGTTTTGACAAGATGCAAATAGAACTACACTGAGTCCTAGATAAAAGATTTTTGAAAATTTCATAGATTTAATTATTTGTGTGGTTTTACAATACTACAATTTTTAGGATTAGATCATCTTTACGGATTTCATCTACAATATCAACGCCTTTCACTACTTTGCCAAAAACGGTATGTTGACGATCCAGATGTGATGTGTTTTGCCGTCCGTGACAAATGAAAAACTGCGATCCTCCAGTGTTACGACCAGCATGCGCCATGCTTAAAACGCCTTTGTCGTGATATTGGTTTTCGCCTTGCGTTTCGCAATCAATTTGATATCCAGGACCACCAGTGCCAGCGCGCGAACTATTCTTTTCGCGGCTATGTGGGCATCCTGCTTGTACTACAAAGTCAGGAATTACACGATGGAATCGCAAACCATCATAAAATCCCTCACTGGCCAATTTGCAAAAATTTGCTACTGTTTTAGGGGCATCGTTCTCATAAAACTCAACGGTCATTACACCTCTATCAGTGTGTATTTCAGCTTGTTTTGACATTCTTATTCGTTTTAAAGATTATTAAGGTACAAATCTACAAAATTGTTTTGAACTTTTTGTTTTGTATTGCATTTTGAAGGTGATTTTTATTGTTTGCAGAGTTTATTCGACAAGAGACACTCTGGTTTTTAAAATAAAACCTTAAAACGTATTAAAAATCTGTTTATTATTATAAATCTTTTCTTAAAATGAGATGGGTTTATAACTTGATATTTAAAAATATCTTTAACTTTACATAAAACCAGACTTTAAAATGCGATATAAAATATTAATATATTTAACGTTTTTATTAGCGCTGAAGACGTTTAGTGCAGAAGTTAATTTCGATAGTTTAAGGACTGTTTATGTTGGAATTGTTGATGATTCTGCGAAAATTGATTTTTTGATCAATAAACTCGGCTATAATTATGAACCCATTAATTTGGATTCAGCCCATTATTATTATGATTTAGCAATTCAAATTTCTTCTGAAAAAGAGAAACAAGATTCAAAATATACGCGTTTAAAGGCAAATGCATTACGAGGCCTTGGTGCGGTTGAATTAAATAGAGGGGATTTTAAAAAAGCACTCCAATTATTTGAAAAAGCAATCGAATCTTTTACTATTGTTGACCGTCAGGAAGGAATCGCAAATAGTTACATTGATATTGGTATAACGTATTATTATCAAGGCCTTTACAACTTATCTCTTAAAGCTTATTTGCAGGCTCTTGATATATTTAGAACCTTGAGAATTACCAATTCTATTGCATCAACCTACGGTAATATGGCTGTTGTGCTATCAACTCAGGAAAAGTATAAAGAGGCTTTAAAATACTATTTTGATGCTCTTGAAATCGTCGAGGGATCAACGAATATCATTGCCATGGCCTACATCTATAATAATATTGGGAGTTTATATCAAACAACCAAAGAATATGAAAAGGCACTTGATTTTTTTCAAAAAGCATTGCCATTGTTAAAGGAAATGAACGATAAGAAAGGAATTGGTGCCTGTTATTCCAATATTGGATTAATGTTCAAAAATACAGACAATTTGGATCAAGCAATTCAATATTTTAAGCGATCGCTTAAAATATTTGAAGAGATTGACGATGTTGTTGGTAAAATTAGTGTTGGTGGTAATATGGCATCCGTCTATAATTCGTTTGCATTGAGTAAATCAATTTCAAGAATATCAAAAATCTCCTATTATCAACAGGCTGTGAAATTTAGCGAGGAGGCTTTGTTGCTAGCAAAAGAGAGAGGGATTTTATCGGAAATTAACAAGAATTCGAGTCATTTGATGAATGCTTATAAAGGATTAGGGTTGGATTCAAAAGCTTTGGAATATGCGGTACTTTATATTGAAACACAAGATAGCTTGTTTCAACAAGAGATTAACAAATCATTGGATGAGATTATTGCGAAACACGAATTAGAGAAAATTCAAAAGGAACAAGAGATTGATAAACAGATTATTGAGAGACACAGACAGGTAAATCGAAAACAGAAAGTTATAATAGTAATTTCCATAATAGCATTTGTTATTGTCCTCGTTTTGTTGGGTTTATTGATTCGGTTTATGAAACAACGATTATTGACATATAATCTTCTGGCACAACGGAACGAAGAACTGAATAAGGCCAACGAAGAGATTGTTACACAACACGGACATTTGACCGAACTAAATAAAGAGCTCCAAACAAAGAATGAACAAATTAAAAAATCGCAAATGAAATTAATTCAGTCGGAAAAGATGGCTTCCTTAGGAGTATTGACCGCTGGAATAGCTCATGAAATTAATAATCCCATTAACTTCGTTTTTGCCGGTTCGAATAGTTTAACACGCGATTTCCAAGATATAAAGGAGGTTGTGCGAGCTCTGGAAATGGTGGACCAAGAGAACATTACAGCGGAACAAAAGTTGATGAAAATAAGGGGAGCTATGAAGGATTTTGAGTTCGACCAAGCTGTAGAAGCCTCTGAACAAACAATTAAAGATATTAAATTGGGTGCTGCTAGGGCTGCCGAAATTGTGGATGGATTACGTGGTTTCTCGAGAGGAGAAACTGACGATTGGATCATGTACGATTTGCACAAAGCCATTGATGGAGTTCTTATTTTATTGAAAAATAGTTATAAAGGACGCATAGAAATAACAAAAGAGTACGATGAAAATCTGCCTCAAATTGAAAGTCGCGGGGGTCAGATAAACCAAGTTATAATGAATCTGCTGTCAAATGCAATTGATGCCATTGAAATGAAAGGCTCCATTTCTATCACAACAAAAAAAACCAACTCGAAAGTGTGTATTGCAATCAGTGATTCAGGAAAAGGAATTCCAAGCGATGTGAAATCAAAAATGTTTGATCCCTTTTTTACAACGAAAGATGTTGGCAAGGGTACCGGTTTGGGGCTATCTATTTCATTTGGAATTATTTTGGAACATAAAGGCACCATTGATGTCCTAAGTAAAGAGGGTGAAGGATCGGAGTTTATAGTTACACTGCCCATTAAGCAAGAACGGATTTAATTATTTTATAATTGTAGGAACTTAGGAATCAAAATAAGATATAATTAACATTTTTTCGCTAAAATTACACCATTATGTTTGATGCCAAGAAACCCAAGATTTTATACGTCGATGACGAGGAGATCAATTTGCGAGTTTTTAAATCCACTTTTCGACGCGATTTTGATGTTACTTTAGCTCAATCGGCAAAGGATGGGTTTGAACTATTTTCAAATAATGATTTTGACGTTATTATTACTGATCAACGAATGCCCGAAATGACCGGCGTTGAATTACTGAAGAAAATACATGAAACACATCCGGGAATTCCTCCAAATAGACTAATATTGTCCGGGTTTTCTAAAGATGAAGATGTTGATCGTGCATTTAATGAATACCAATTGTTTTCATTTGTATCAAAGCCTTGGGACGCAAATGATTTGAAAACACTAATTCTAAAAGCAATAGAACATGGGAAAGCTTAAAGAATATACCATACTATATGTAGATGACGAAGAGAGTAATTTGAATATCTTTAAAAATACATTTCGTCGTGACTATAATGTATTGGTTGCAAAAACGGCACGGGAGGGATTAAATTTACTTGAAACCGAAAAAATAGATCTGATTTTAACTGACCAACGAATGCCGGAGATGGATGGGGTTACGTTTTTGAAACAGACTATGAATCAATTTCCACACCTAAATAGGATACTTATAACTGGGTACACTGATTTTGATGCCTTGTGTAATGCTGTAAACGATGCAAAGATATTCCAGTATATTCAAAAACCGTGGGTCGAGGGGCAACTGAAAAATGTTATTGAAAAAGCATTGGAAGTGTATGAGCTACGACAGGAAAATGAATCTTTAACTCAAACCTTAATAGATAAAAACATTGAACTTGAAAAGCTTAACCAAGATTTAATCGAATTAGACCATCTAAAGACCGACTTTCTAAGTCTTATAAGTCATGAAATTCGCACACCGTTAAATGGAATTGTTGGGGTTGTTGATCTATTGAAAATGAACTTGGATGAAGAACAGTCAAATTCAATTAGTTCGCTACTTTATATTCTTGAAACATCGGTTGATCGACTCGAAAAGTTTTTGCTTACTGCCGAAAGAATTACACAGTTTAAAGCAGGAATATATCGTTTGAAAAAAGTTGAGTTTTGTATGTCAACCTTAATTGATGATTGTGTTAAACAGCTCAACAATAGTGTGTTACGTAATAATATAACGCTAAATTTATCAAACACATATAAAGGCACTGTTATTGGCGATCAACATCTAATTCAATACTCTTTTATCGAAATTATTAAAAACTCGATGGAACAAGCACCAAAATGCACGAAAATTGATATTAGAGTCTTTTCCGAAAACAATCATTGTTTTGTCGAGGTGAGTGATAATGGTGCGGGTTTTTCTGCTAACGTCCTTGAAAATGCGTTCCAACTTTTTGGAGGAGAACACAAGGCTGACAAGAATAAGGGACTTAGCCTGGCCTTAATAAAAAGTATAACCACGGCGCATCATGGCGACATTCAATTATCCAATAAGCCAGAAGGCGGCGCAAAGGTTCGATTATGGATAAATACAGGCCATAAAAATTCTAACGAGTGTTAATGTCTTGATCTTACAACCTATTTCGCTATGCAGTTTTATGTTATTGAAGGTAATATTGGGGTTGGCAAAACTACGTTAGTTTCAATGCTTGCTGAACGTTATCAATCGAAAGCAGTTTTTGAACAATTTGCGAATAATCCATTTCTCCCAAAGTTCTATGATGATCCAGATAAGTTTGCGTTTCCCCTTGAGTTATCATTTTTAGCAGATCGCTATTCTCAGTTAAAAAAGGAATTAACCCCCGATCTGTTCAGCCCTTTTGTTATTTCAGATTACTATTTCCCGAAATCACTTATTTTTGCTCGCAAAACTTTGGCCGACGATGAGTTCCATCTCTATCTTAAGTTGTTCAATATTATTCTAAGCCAACTTCCCATACCCACCGTTTATGTCTATTTGCATCAACAAACACCTCAGCTGTTGGAAAATATAAAACAGAGAGGGCGCGATTATGAACAAAACATTTCGGAGGATTATCTGAGAAGTATTCAAGATGGATATTTTGATTATTTTAAGCATACTCATTCGTTTCCCCTATTGGTAATTGATTGTAAAGAGCTTGATTTTGTTGAGAATAGCACTCATTTTGAATACCTTGCTTCCATTATAATTGAATCAAAGCATGCACCGGGAGTGCAATACATAACTCCACAATTGTAGGAAAATAAAAAGGGGAAGATTAGTCATAATCTTCCCCTTTTTTGTATGAAAAAAAGTATTGTTTATTTATGGAAAAACTACTCCTGTATAATTTGTTACCGTAGCTTCCGGTACGTTGGCATTAAATTTATTGTTAATCGCCTTTATTATCTGATTGGCAGCAATTGCATATCCGCGTCCGGTTAAATGGATGCCATCAAGCGAGAAAAGTTGTCCATTAACAAAAGCGGTTGAAAACGATTGTCCATTAATTCTAATTCCATTTGCATGTACATTATTAAAAAAAGAATTCATATCAACTAAAGCGATATTGTTATTTCCAGAGGCTAAGGCAGCAATCGATGCATTGTATGAAGTTATTGCCGATTCAATATTAGCAATTTCTGTTTCATCTAAAACGAAATTTGCAGGGATTGGTTTTGCTGTTCCCCAACCGCCACATTTTAGAGAATCTTGTGGAAGCGATAGTAAAAGCAATTCATTTTCAGTAATTTGTCGCCTACCTCCTGGACTTGTAGCATCCTCTATTACGAAGAAGTTATTGCCCACTTCGAAATTGATGTGCGAAAGAGCTTCATAAGCTGCATTTAAACCTGCAACCTGAGCTTCAGCTAAAACTAAGCTGTTTGGCTTTATGGTTGTGAAAAATGGAGTTGCAGTTATTGAAGGAATGTTGCAAATCGCTCCTTTTGTGTCACCTGTAAATATACTGTCTTCCAACGCATTAAACATTGAACGGAATGTTTCTGTAGGAGTAATTGCATCAGCAGCTCCACCAGCTAAAGCATATCCCAACACATCGTTGTTCCCAATCCAAACAACGGCAAATGTTGGTTCTTGTTCTTGGGCTAAACTAATAATAGTGGACGTTGCGTTTGATGCAAAACGTGCAAAATGGGGATTGGCTTGAAATAGAGGCGTAAAAAGATGCTGCAGTTTAGCACCAGGAACGCCTAAATTATTAAAGGGTCCTTCTGCTGAAATATTGACGGTGTTAGCAATACTGTCAGCTGTTGTATAAGGCATTAATACAGGACCAAGGCTTGTATTTCCCAAGCAATCCGTAGATGGTCCTAGAACTCTTCTACCACCAAAACCGGCTTCGTTTTGCATATAAGGCTGCTTAAATTCTTTCGTATTTAAACCTCCTAAAGCCAATTGTTGAGCAATTATTGCAGGAAACGACTCTCTTTGACCCGATTCGTAAAGTGCGCCATCTCTGTATCCGGCAGTTAAGCTGTTTCCTATAAAAACAACGGTCTCGAAATTGGCGGTGCCACTGCTGGCTTTAAATTCGTCAATTTTTGCTTCACAACTCCATAGTAGGGTTGCCATTAAAGCGATGTATAATAATTTTTGTATCATAGTTTAATCGATTATCCGTTTGTTGATATTAAAATTTATAACTAATTCCAATGCTTGGAACCATCGCAACGGTACTATATTTTCCTCCAAAGTTATCTGGAGTGTAATATGCTTCTCTTTCCATACCGTAGATATAAATCAATGCTAGATCGACTTTTAAGTTTTCAACCAAAGAGAACGAAAGTCCGCCGGTAAACCCTAGTTTGTTTGCTCCAGGAGTTTCGGGAGAAAAATAGTCGTCTTGAATTGGTGTTTGATCAAAATAGAATCCAGCTCGTACGGTCATCTTTTTAATGGCTTGGTATTCAAATCCAATGCGGAAAATCCATGAGTCTTCATATTTTCGTGGATTGTAGGAGTCTTGAAGGGCGGCTGAATTGGTTGAGAAGTCGAAATTTAGTGAATCGTAGGCACTCCATCCAACATAGTGAACATCAACGGCAATCATTAACTTATCAATGGGTCTAAGCGCAATGCCCAGGTTTATATT
>JAQVXQ010000200.1 GCA_028709085.1 Salinivirgaceae bacterium
CTAACACAGTTAGAGAGTTTGTTGAGCTTACTTTTTCTGAACTCGGAATTCAATTGGAATGGCAAGGAAAAGAAGAAAACGAGAAAGGAATAATATCGTCAATTACAGATGTTGGGTATGAAAATAAAAACGTTAAAGTTGGTGATACAGTTGTGATTGTCAGTCCCACGTACTACAGACCTACAGAAGTTGAATTATTGGTTGGCGATCCTTCAAAAGCGCGCAATGATCTTGGATGGAAAACAGAGACTACATTACAAGAACTTGTTAAAATCATGATAAAGTATGATTATAAGAGAGTTGTAAAAAGAGGATATTAATTAGGACGAATTATTGCTTTCAAAATTATTGAACAGCGAAGTATAAATTTTATAGAAATGAATAAAGAATCACGAATATACATTGCCGGCCATCGAGGAATGGTTGGATCTGCAATTCATCGAAATTTGGTTGACCAAGGATATCATAATATTTTAACCGTTGATTTTAACAACTTGGATCTTACAAAACAGAACGATGTTTTTCAGTTTTTTGAAGAAAACAAACCGGAATATGTTTTTCTTGCGGCAGCAAAAGTGGGAGGCATTTTGGCTAACAATACATATAAAGCTCAGTTTATTTATGAGAATTTAATGATTGAGGCTAATATCATTCACGCATCCTATCTTCATAAGGTTAAGAAACTTCTTTTTTTAGGATCTTCATGTATCTATCCAAAGCTTGCCCCACAACCAATGAAAGAAGAACATCTTTTAACAGGGGAACTTGAGCCTACAAATGAACCCTATGCCATTGCTAAAATTGCGGGACTAAAAATGTGTGACGCATATCGTGATCAATATGGTAGTAATTTTATTTCAGTAATGCCTACAAATTTATATGGGATCAACGATAATTATCATCCTGAAAATTCACATGTGCTTCCAGCATTAATTAGGAGATTTCATGCAGCAAAGAGTGATAATTTGCCCGAGGTGGTTGTTTGGGGAACTGGAGCTCCACTTAGAGAATTTATGTTTGCTGACGATTTGGCTGATGCGTGTTGTTTCCTGATGAATAACTATGATCAAGCAGGATGGGTAAATATTGGAACCGGTGATGAAGTTAGTATAAAAGAACTCGCTGAAAAAGTAAAAGAGGTTGTTGGTTATGCTGGAAAACTAGTTTTTGATCATACAAAACCTGATGGAACTCCACGCAAACTTTTAGATGTAACCAAATTGCACGCATTGGGATTCAAACATAAACATAGCTTAGCGGATGCTTTGACCATAGCATATAACGACTATCTGAAAAATATTACGAAATAATTAATAATTTCAATTATGCAAGACATTGCAATTCTAGGTGCTGGAGGATTTGGACGTGAATTAGCTTGTATTATCAGAGCGATTAACAGCGTTACACCAACTTATAACTTAATTGGATTTTTTGACTTCTCTGTGCCCGTGGGAACTGATTTGGGATATGGAAAAGTATTGGGTGACTTTGCTGAATATAATAGTTGGGCAACCCCATTGTGTTTTATTATTGGGGTTGCGTCAACCGGGAAATTGTATAAAATCCCGAACGATATTACAAATCCAAACATTATTTTTCCGAATCTCATAGCTCCAAATGTGCTATTTTTTGACCAAGAGAGCTGTAAAATGGGAAAAGGCAATATATTTACCTTCAATTGTAGGATAAGTTGTAATGTAAAAATTGGTAATTTTAACACCTTTAATGGCGGAATCTCTTTAGGACATGATGTAAAAATTGGCAATTACAACATGCTTCAGCCAGAAACGAGAATCTCTGGCGACACCACCGTTGGAGATTCAAACTTTTTTGGGGTTCGATCAACTGTAATTCAGAGTATCAAAATAGGCAATAATGTTCGTATTGGTGCGGGAAGTGTTGTTATGCGAAATACAAAAGAGAACAAATTATATATGGGAAATCCTGCTAAAATTGTTGATTTTTAATGAACTAATAGTATTCTTAGTTGTTTTCTACATATAATTAACATAAGTTAAACAGGTTTATAAATCAAGAAAAATGGAAAAGCAATTTATTGAAAATTTTAAAGAGACTCTTGAAATAGAAGGACGGGAATTATATTTAACAGACAAGTTTAGAGATTATTCTGAGTGGGATTCATTGGCATATCTTTCTGTTGTAGCAATGCTCGACGAAGAGTACAGCGTAATAGTCGAAACGGCTGATTTTAAAAAACTTATTACAATAAATGATTTGATAGAAGAGGTCAAAAAACGAAAGTAGGTATCACAATTAATCGTTTCATTGATTTGAATGTTTAAAAATCTAAATCATACATTTATGGCATTCTTGAAATTTAAAAATGTTGGTATTACGGCTATGGCGGGGGCTGTTCCAAAAACAGTAATAAACAATTATGAATATACGGAAAATTTTCCCGCAGATCAGGTAAAAGATATTGTTGACAAAGTTGGGATTTTTGAGCGCCGATTTGTAGATAAAGATACATGTTCGTCTGATTTATGCTTTGCCGCTGCTGAAAAACTTGTTAATGACAATAAAATAAATAGGGAAGAAATTGATTTGTTGGTATTTATATCTCAAACACCAGATTATAGAATGCCAGCAACCTCTGTAATACTGCAAAGTAGATTGGGATTGTCTAATAATACAATTGCTTTCGACATTAATTTAGGCTGTTCTGCTTTTATATATGGTTTAAGTGTGGTTTATGGTTTAATGCAAACGCAGAATATTCGTAAAGCATTAATCCTAGATGGAGAAACTCGATCTAGAATTTATTCGCCAAAGGATAGAAATACAGCATTTCTTTTTGGAGACGGAGGCATTGCAGCTTTGATTGAGCGAAAAGATTATTTTGGTGATAGTTGGTTTTCGCTAAATTCCGATGGGTCAAGGGAAGATCTTATAAAAATTAAAGCGGGTGGTTATCGAAATCCAAGTTCTTGTGAAACCGTCAAAGAAAAAGTGGTTGATGAGTATGGAAATATTCGATCCGATGAGCATGGATATATGAATGGGGGGGATGTTTTTAATTTCGTTATTCGTGAAATCCCTACTGATTTTAAAAATATTTTAAAGTTTGCTGGATTTGAAAAAGAACAACTTGATTATTATATATTCCATCAGGCTAATATTTTTATTAATAATTATTTAGCAAAAAAACTCAAACTTGATAAAGCGAAAATCCCTTCTACAATTCATAAATTTGGGAATACGTCATCAGTTTCGGTACCCCTTACTATGATCAGTGAGCTAAAAACAAATCTTATTGAGAGCAAAACCATACTTTTAAGTGCTTTTGGTGTTGGAATGACGTGGGCATCAGCAATAGTTAAAATGCACGATTGTAAAATTAGTGATATTGTTGAGGTATGAATCCATTTGATTTAAGCGGAAAAAAAATCGTTGTTACAGGGGCATCTTCTGGAATTGGAAGACAGTGTTGTATTTCATGTAGCCAAATGAATGCTCAGATCATTCTTATTGGAAGGGATACAAAGAGATTACAGGAAACGAAATCGCAAATGGTTAATCCAGATTATCATGCAATGTATTCTGTAGATATTAACGATACAGAGATATTGGAACAAACGGTTAATGAAATAAAAGATAAAATCGGCAGTGTCGATGGTATTATACATTGCGCTGGAATATCAACTACGCTACCTATTAAATTGGTTACAAATACCAAAATGGAAGAGTTTTTTAAAACGAATGTTTTCTCAGCATTTCATTTAACGAAATTATTGCTGAAACCAGGTGGTTTTAATAAAATAGGGGGAAGTATCATTTTTATGTCTTCCGTCATGAGCGTAGTTGGTGAAAGCGGTAAATCATTATATAGTATGACAAAAGGTGCTTTATTGTCTGGTGCTCGGTCATTGGCAATTGAATTATCGAGAAAAAAAATTCGTGTAAATTGTATCTCTCCGGGAGTTGTAATTTCTCCAATGTCAGCAAATGCTATTTATAGCCAAGATCCAGAAATGCTCGAAAGAGTTACCAATATGCATCCGCTTGGGTTAGGTAACGTAACAGATGTTGCCAATGGTTGTGTTTATTTACTGTCCGATGCCTCCAAATGGGTTACAGGTACTAATCTAGTTATCGATGGTGGTTATGTTGCAAAATAGTATAAAACAGAGTGTTATTTCATAAAATCCTAAAAGGGCTTAACTTCAATTTTTAAATGAATTATCAAATTTTTAAACGTGTTTTTGATTTAATCGTCTCTTCAATTGTAATTCTATTGCTTTCGCCTCTATTTTTAATAGTATCCATGATCCTTATTTTTACAGGCGAAGGAAACATTTTTTATTATCAAATTCGGATTGGATACAAAAACAAGCCATTTTATATATGGAAGTTTGCTACAATGCAAAAGAATAGTGCGAAAATCGGAACAGGAACAATTACGCTTCCAAACGATGCACGAGTCTTGCCTTTTGGACGTTTCTTACGTTTCGCAAAAATCAATGAATTACCCCAATTAATAAATATTTTTATTGGTAATATGTCCTTTGTTGGTCCTCGACCAATGGTTAAAAAAGGGTGGAGAAGATATCCAGATAATATAAGAGATAATATTTACAACGTAAAGCCTGGACTTACAGGAATTGGATCTGTTGTTTTTAGAAATGAAGCAAAAATTGTTGCCAATTTTGGAGGGAATCCTCAAGAGGTGTATGCACATAAAATATTTCCGTATAAAGGAGCGTTGGAAATGTGGTATCAGAATAATATTTCGTTTTTTACAGATATTAAAATAATAATACTGACTGCTTGGGTGATTTTATTTTCAAACAGTAAATTACATGAAAAACTCTTTTCGGATTTACCATCAATGTCATTAGATTAAAAAATAGATGTTCGAATAAAACTCAGAAATAAATGCAAAAAAAGTATACATGGATTGCAGTAATTGGATTTCTACTTTTCGTATTGT
>JAQVXQ010000045.1 GCA_028709085.1 Salinivirgaceae bacterium
CAGCCCATGCCTTAGCATCTGAAAAGCAAAGCTTTATCGAAATGGGATTTGCTGATTTTCTTCAAAAGCCAATTATTCGCAACGAACTTTACCTTGCCATTGATCGTCTGTTTTTAGTTACAGGCTAGCAGACTTTTGTTTTATGCAATAATTCGTTATTAATATAAGCAGTTAAGATGTCTCCAATAGCGATACTTCCAACACCCGTAGGAGTACCCGTGAAAATCAGATCGCCAATCTTAAGGGTTATGAATTTAGAAACATAGGCAATTATTTTGTCAATACTAAATATCATATCGCCACTAACTCCTTTCTGCACAAGCACACCATTTTTTTCGAGATGAAAAGATATTTGATTCAGATCGTCAAAATCTTCGACATTAATAAACGTATTACTCACTGGTGCTGAACCGTCAAACGATTTGGCAATTTCCCATGGAAGACCTAGTTTCTTGCAACGATTCTGAATGTCACGCGCAGTAAAATCAATCCCAACTCCAATTCCGGATATGTATCTGTGGGCATAGCGTTCCGAAATATTGCGTCCAACTCTTGATATACGATACACCAATTCAACTTCGTAGTGCACGTCGTTGGAGAAATCGGGCATGAAAAATGGTTGATTGTTTCTAAGAAAAGCGGTGTCGGGTTTAAGAAAAAAAACCGGTTCTGTTGGAACCGGATTATTTAATTCCGAAGCATGCTCCGAATAATTCCGACCAATACATATAATTTTCATAACTGAAAACAATTTCTTTGGAGTTGAAACAGCATATAAGTCAAAACAAGGATATCAGAACAGATCTATTTTTGAAAACGACTCAACTTGATTTCCGTAAGTACTTTTTTGGTAAATGCAGGGAAATTACCGTTCAATATCCAACCATAATAGCCTGGGTCTTTGTCAAATACTTCCAATACTGACGTACCTTTATACTTTCCAAAATTAAACACCGGAACTCCCTGTTCGTTAAAAACAACACGCCCCATAAGATCGACATTTTTCGTATGTGCTGTAAACTCCGATAGAGCGTTTACATCGTTCACCACTTCGATTGACGTATTCCCCTTATTATCTTCATATGGAACATTCTGATACCGATCGAGTTGAGCTTTTAATATTTCGTAGGTAGCTCGGGTGTCTGCCATTGCAGAATGTGCATTCACGAGATCTTGATTACAATAGAATTTATAAGCCGCTGCCAAAGTGCGTTTTTCCATTTTATGAAAAATATTTTGCACATCCACAAATTTACATTTGCGCAAATCGAAATCAACCTCTGCACGCATCAACTCTTCGGCTAAAAGTGGAACATCAAACTTATTTGAATTATATCCAGCAAGGTCGCAACCTTCAATAAACCTCGCAATTTCTTTCGCAACTTCCTTAAAAACAGGAGCATTGACAACATCGGCATCGGTAATATGATGAATTTCAGTAGTCTCAGGAGGAATTGGCATGCCTGGGTTGATTCTTTTTTCATAAGTCTCCTCTCTTCCATCAGGAAAGATCTTGAGTAAAGCAATTTCAACAATTCGGTCAGTGGCTACATCGATGCCCGTCGTTTCGAGGTCGAAAAATATTAACGGCCTCTTTAAATTAATGTCCATTGTAAATTTTATTATAGTTTAGGTGAGAACAAAAAACTTATTTACTATTCAAAAAAAGTGTTTCGATTTCAAATTCTTCAGTAGCATGCATATCTGCAATATCAAATTCATACTCCAAGGCTATGCAACTTGACGATTCAACTTTTAGGATATACTTTCCTGGAGGAATAGCAGCAAAAAAACTGTTAGAGCTATAATCAAACTTATACTTTCCAATTACATCTTTTGAATCGAAATCCAGCAGGGCGATCTGAACTAAATCACTATCTGTCAATAATATAGGTTCTGAAGCTGTTCCTTTATTAATTATGCCTCTGAGTATATAAATGCTTCGGGCTTCTTTTTTAAATACAACCTGATAGATATCCATTCCGCCATATCCTTCAGAACGAACATCGGACACATAGGCATAACGCTCATTATTAGTATAAGAGATCGCTAGATTGTCGTACAAACTATTAATTGGGTATCCAAGATTTCTGGGTGACGACCATCTCCCCTCGGAAGCATTCCATTTTGATACAAATATATCGAATCCTCCCATACTTGCGGGGCCATTGCTAGCAAACCAAAGGGTTTTACCGTCGGCAGAAAACATGGGGAAATCTTCATGAAATTTTGAATTTATATGACTGCCTAAATTTTGTGGAGTTCCCCAACTATTATCGGGTAATTTAATGGACATGTAAAGATCCAATCCTCCTTCGCCCCCTTTTCGATCGCTGGAAAATATTAACGTGTCACCTGTGGGTGAAAGTGTTGCACCGCTCTCCTCGTCTCTAGTATTTATGGGTGCCGGCAATGTATAAGAACGACCGCTGATGTTTCCGTCTGAAATTGGAGCTGAAATAATATCTCCAAAAAGAGTATAACGCATGGGTTTTACAAAAATAATATCCTCACTTGCACTCATTCCGGCTACAACATTATCCTCGGCACTATTAACATATTTTGATCGCCCCGCTTGTCTCCATTTATTTCGCTTAAACTCCACATTATGAACGTTTACAATGTACATATCTTCTACTTTATTGAAAATCCTGTTGGAGTTAAAAAACATCCATTCGTTGTCGCGCGAAACATAGGGAGCAAAATCGTCATATATTGAATTAACATTCGATCCTAAATTAATAAACTCAACATCATGTGGCGATTTAAGCAACTGCTGTGCATTCTTATTCTGAATAAGCATCAGCTCACACAGTTCCTTATCGGTCGAATTCCGAGTTAAGGAGAGAAACTTCGTTAGAGCTTCATTTGATTTGTCGAATTGATGGGTATATCGGTAGGCAGAACCTAGATCAAACCACACAAAATCAATAACTCCTTTCATGGTTGAGGCTTTCTCGAGGAAGGGAACCGCCTTTGAGCGATCTTTCATAAGTATCAAATGACATACCCCTAGTTTATATATAACATCTGCGTTAGTGGTGTCCTTTTCGTAAAGATATTCATAACTTTTTAGTGCATTCTCATAGTTTCCAAACTGGAAATAATCGTTGGCCAACTTTAAATCTATTTGACTAAATACGGACAAACTTGATAGAAACAAAATAAGGATACAAATAATTCGTACTTGCATTATATACAGGGTTTTAATATTTTGTGAACTGATCTATTTTTATTTAGGTAGTTTGAGATAGATCATTAAACTAATTTCCATCTGCTCCTCATTGGGCTCAGTTATAATAAGTTTTTCTCGATATCCTTCCTCGGATTTATCAAAACGTACATCAAGAATATACTCTCCCGGATACAATGTTGCAAAAAACATTCCCTCATCTGAAATCTGATACCTCGAAAACATATTCCCTTCTGTATCATAGAGGGTTGGATATACTTTTATAAAATCAGAGGAATAGGGAACAGCATCCGATTCATCCCCCACCATTACAATTCCCAATACAACCATTCCACTTCCGGAAGTTTTCGATATATGAACTTTATAAATATCTAGATTCCCAATCCCTTCATTGCGATTGGTTGCAACATAGGCAACGGATTCATCTGCATTAAATGATATAGATATATCGTCGAATGGACTGCTTATGGGGAATCCGTGATTTATGGGACGCTGAAATGCACTATCGGCGGCACTAAAAACCGAATAAAAAAGATCAAACCCTCCAATGGAAGCATGTGCATTTGATGAAAAATGCAGTTTGTGGGCATCAACAGAAAGTGTGGGGAAATTTTCATCAAATGGAGTATTGATTTCACTACCAAGATTTTCTACTGGGCCCCAAGTTCTCCTATCCTTCTTCACTATCTTATACAGATCCATTCCACCATAGCCCCCTAGTCGATCGCTGGAAAAAATGATCATTGTCCCTTCATTGTTAATACAGGCTCCGTGCTCCTTTGCCTTAGAATTCAAATCAACAGGCAATTGATCTTCCTCCACTAATCTATATTGTTTCCCTTTGCGCTGAGCCATGCGTATTTCGTGGGTTGCCAAATCTCCATGGGTATAGATCATTATTCGTTCCCCATTGGGCGCAATTCCAACAATTTCGTCATGATCGATGGTGCTTATATCTAGCATTGCAGATTGTCCCCACCCACTTCGGGTTGCTTCGGACATGTATATATCGTTAACAAATGTTCCCAAGCCATCAACGTATCGGCGATTGCTGGTAAAGAAGATTTTACTCTCATCGGCGGTTACAAGCGGACGGAAATCATTATATATTGAATTCACCAACGTGTCAACCAATTCAAATCGAACTGGTTTAGGTTGATTTATAAACTCCAGCGCATTATAGGACATCTCGATATAACGTTCAGAGGAGGCTAATAGCACTTCGTCGGTTCCAATAACTTTATATTCGTATAGAGATTCAACTGCTTCAGTAAACTGATAATTATATAAATATGCTTTTCCAAGATAAAACAGCGCTTCGCGAGGGAAATTGTTGTGGGATACCACATACGAAAGATAGGGAATGCCTCCGGTTTTATTCACATTTGTTTCGGTATAACAGACCCCTATTCGAAAATTAATGTTCAAATCCTTTTTGTTTACGGCATATAATTTCAAATAATTCTCCAATGCAAAATCGTAATCTCCTTCTCGAAAGCTATGTTCGGCATATTTTCGTGCCAACTCTAACTCTTGTTCTTGAGCAAAAACGTTTTCACAATGAAATACGAATAAAAGAAGGATTAATATCGTAGTTTGTTTTATATAAGATGGGTGTAATGCGCTAAAATTGAGCATATTGATACCTATTAGATCATGTTAAAATCGTATTAAACAAGCCAATTCACCTAAATGCTCTAAATATCAGGAAAGTGCAATTGATTTGTTATTTCGCAATAATACAAAAAATTATGTTAATAATATTGTTTTTACAGACATTTTTCAATGGGGAACGCCATTTTATCCACATAAGTAAAACATCATTAAAAGCGTTTCTATTTATTGTACAAATTTAACTTTAATTAATAACTTCAGCAACACTCATGGGTAAATAACACACTAAATTATCAATTATTAGAAGTGCATTTTGACGAATGGCTCAAAATACTCCACTTATTGGTCGGAAGAACCTGTTTTTAATATCGAATCAACCTTCCCTATCATCTCCTCGTAACTATATTTCGACAATACTTCTTGCGATCCATTCGATAAACGGAGATACAATTCGGGGTTTTCGGCAATTCGAATAATCATTGCCACAATACTGTCTAAATCGTTATAGGATAAATGATATCCATTATAATCATCAACTACCAATTCAGAAATTCCACCACGGGGAGGAACAATAACAGGAAGTCCATAACTCATGGCTTCGAGTACGGTCATTCCAAAAGATTCTAACCATTTATCGGCATGCGATAGATTTATAACCAAACTTGCCCGGGCATAAAACCGATGGACTGATGGTTGCGAACTATGAACAATAAGGTTCTCGCTAAAGCGAATATTTTTAAAAAAAGCATTTATCTCATCTTCGTGGGCATTGAGTACCATTTCGAATCGATACTGAGGGAGGAGTCTTGCAATTTGCACAAATTCAATTACTCCCTTGTATATTTTCAAGTTACATAACATCAAAATGGTGAAATCTTCCCGGTGTCGATTGTGAATTGTTTTTGTAATAAAACTAGGGCTTAACGCATTACGAACTACATGGTTTCGGCTAATATTCAACTCTTTTTTACGTTTTATAAACTGAGAGACATAAATAACATCGTTAGCGCAATAATGTGCAATCAATTTACACCACCAGTTTAAAAATTGTGGCTTAACCGAAATTTCGTGAATATGAAAAACAACTCTTTTTCTCATAACCCGTGCTGCCAAAGCTGCTCCAAATGGCATTAAAGTATTGATATAAAACACAACTGGTTTTCTATAATATTTCAACAACTTAAAAAACAACAAGAATTGTGAAACAAAAAGATTTACAACCACAAAAAAGCTTCGTTTTGCAGCTCGGTGGTAAAATTTATGATACGCCACATTGATGAACGAAGACAAAAAACCCTCTTCTGATGAGGTAGATGTGTATACTTCAATGGTATACTTTTTCACAATTAACCCCTCTATAATCTCGGAGAGAATTAATGATGTACCTCCAAAATCATTAATTAAATGCACACATACAATATGTTGCTGACCAACACTATCTCTCTTTTTTTTCGAAATCATTCTTTCAGAATATTTAACGTGCTAAGTTAATGCATTTCTTGAATCATTGCATCAATTAAAGCGTTGTTCCGTAACAAGGGTATAGATTTGGGGTCTTAAAGTCAACACTTCGACGACTTAATAAAAATTTCTTTGGCTTCCTCCATTTCCACACCTTTTTTTAATGTCTCAAAAATAATTAAATAAACAGTTCAATATCAAGACAATAAAATTTGATAACTCCATGAAACAGATTTCACACGTTGAACATTAATACAATAACATCAGTCAGCACTTGTAGTCAATTAGCTTCTATACATCAATCAATCAGGAAATTAATGGATTATTATGTAAAATCTAAGCATTATTTTATTCCAAAATCAAGAATTTTCCAAAATTGAGAAATATTTGTATCTTCGTCAAAAGTTCAAACTAAAGAGTATTTGCAAATGGAACACTTTACCATTTTTGTTGTGGAAGATGATAAATTTTACGGACAATTATTGTCGTTTCATCTAACTTTAAACCCAGATTATAAAGTAGAGCTATTCTCCACAGGATCAGAGGCATTAAAAAATTTGCATAAAAACCCCGCAATTATAACGATTGACTATTCGCTGCCTGACATGAAAGGCGACTTTTTGATGAAAAAGGTTCTGGAAACCAACCCCGATACTGCTATTATTATAATTTCTGGTCAAGAGGATGTTGGCACTGCAGTAAAGCTCCTTAAAGAAGGGGCATGGGAGTATATTACCAAGGACGATGAAACAAAGGATCGTCTATGGAATACGGTTAAAAACATTCGTCAGAATCATTCTTTAAAACAGGAAATACAGGATTTAAGAAGCGAAGTTTCTCAAAAATACTCCTTCAACAACGCCATAAAAGGTCGAAGTCAAGAGATAAAACGCGTTTTTGCCCTTATGGAAAAAGCCGCCGACTCGAAAATAACCGTAACAATAACTGGAGAAACTGGCACTGGCAAAGAGTTGGCTGCAAAAGCGATTCACTATTCGTCGGAAAGAAAGAAAAAACCATTTATAGCCATCAATGTTAGCGCTATTCCGCATGAACTCATTGAAAGTGAGTTCTTTGGATTTGAAAAAGGTTCTTTTACCGGGGCATACACTCGTAAAATTGGTAAGTTTGACGAAGCCAATGGAGGAACTCTATTTTTGGACGAAATTGGCGAGATGGAATTAAATATGCAGGCAAAGCTATTGCGTGTTTTACAAGAAAAAGAGTTTACGCGTATAGGTGGCAATCAGCTTATAAAAACCGATTTCCGATTAATTGTTGCCACAAATAGAAATCTTGCTGAAATGGTTAAGTCCAATAATTTCAGAGAAGATTTATACTATCGTTTACTTGGATTACCTGTACATCTGCCACCTTTGCGAGAACGGAACAACGATATCCTTATTCTTGCCAATTTCTTTATTGCCGAATATTGTAAAGAGAATGGTTTGGAACAAAAGTCGCTTGATTTAAGCGCTCAGAAAAAACTCATGCAATATAGTTTTCCGGGAAACATCCGAGAACTAAAAGCTATTATAGATTTAGCCTGTGTCCTATCGAAAGGGGACATTATTACAAGTGACGAAATGAATTTTAGTGAGACTTATTCAGTGAACTCCTTAGTTCTAGAGGAGTTGAAATTACATGAGTATACAAGAAAAATAATTGCTCACTTTTTAAGTAAATACAATAACAACGTGGTGTTAGTAGCTCAAAAGTTAGGTGTCGGAAAATCCACAATTTACAGAATGTTGAAAAACAAGGAAATTTAAACCCAAATCCAATATTTGAAACAACATTGATTATTTGCAAAACAAGCCTTTCCGATATATAAATTAGATGCAATGCACACACAAAAAAACAAATTGTCGCACAATCTGGAGTGGAATATTATTAATCTACTTTTAAATATTGGTAATTCTTATAAACTGGAAGAGAACAGAGAAACAATATGCTCATTTATTCTAAATCTGTCTTTTATAGATAAATGCTGGATATATATTTCTCGGAATAACGATGCTCGTGATGATCAAAAATATCATATATTAATTAACAATATCAACGACAAATTAAATCCTGAGATATGGGAATCGAACCCTGAAATTATAAACTGGAAACGTTCGAAAAACAATCAAATAACAGAGCAATCATTACTGCTCTCTTATTTTAAAGTTTCCTACTCAGATTATTCTCAATACTTTCTTTTTCCATTGGGAAACTATGGAATACTTTTATTGGAAGGCAAAGGATCGCCGGAGCTTCCAATTATATTCAACAACAAAGATCTTTTAGCTAAAATAGGGAACACTTTATATAATTGTTTGCAACAAGAATCAAAAACCACAAACATTAGTGATTACATTGACGTTGATAAACAAAGTAGATTGCGTTACCATACAATAACTGACAGTGTAAATGAAGGAGTTCTATTTTTAAACGAAGATCTGGAAATAATCTATTTCAATCCTGTTTTTGCTGCCCTGGTTGGTTGGGGAAAAGAGATTCCCCAAACTAAAACATTGACCGAATTTATGGATCAACAATATTATGAGAAATTTATTCGAAATATTAATAAAACAACAGAAAAACCATTTGAAATAAAAGTCAAGTCGAAAAACGGAACCCATTGGGTTCTTGTAAATACAGCACATGTAGATCAAGATGTTTGTAATAGAAAGCTCATAGTATGTACATTTTTAGATATTCATGATAAAAAAACAGCCACAACACTATTGTTTGAAAAAGAGCAGTTAATGTCCCAATTAATTGCTTCGATTAATGATTTTTTCTGGATATACGATGTACAAAAAGGAGTTCTTGTTTATACGGGTCCCAATTATCACAAGATTTTTGGATCCCAAGCACCAAATCCCGAGAAATCGCCCTTTCAATTTTTGAGAATTGTGCATCCCGAAGACATTTCGAAGCTCACAAAAACAATTAGACAATCCGTACAACATAAAGAGATAAAAATTGAATTCAGAATAAAAACTGCTTCAAACGGCATAAAACAGATTAGAATTAAGGGGTCTCAAATCATAGAAGAGAACGGAAAACGGATTCGATATGCTGGAATTGCATCGGACATCACCCAACAAAAAGAGACCGAGAAAAAGTTATTTGAAACAAGTTTGCAACTCATAAATACCGTTACAGCAATGAAGGATTATCTATTCCTGGTTGATAGCAATCAAAAGATAATCAGCCAAATTCCTTCATTCCAACCTAACAACTATCAAAACAAAAATCTGCAAGAAGTGCGCATTCCAAAAGAGGTGTCGCGACTAATATTACACGCATTTCAAGTGTTAAAATATAGCACTCAGCCCATTTCCTACGATGTGAAAATCAAAACGGAAACTGCAAATTTATGGTTCAATTTAATCATTACCAGACGCAGCAGTGCTGAAACAGAGTTTGACGGAATCGCAATCCATGTGCGTGAAATAACGCAACGAAATAATGCACAAGAGGAACTTAAAATATCATCAAACATCGACGAAATCATCGCAAACACATCAACCCGATTCATTAATATTCCCTCAAAAAAAGTGGATAGCGAGATCGAATTAGTGCTGGAGCAAATTGGGTTGTACTTTTCTGCCGATTATGGATTTACTTATCTTTTTGATTCCAACACCAATACCTATATTAAAAACCACAAATGGAAAAAAAAGAGCTACATTATCACAAGTGAATTGCCTGATCAAATCGATAAAAACGACATTTCACATATCATAAAAACTCTATCACAAGGGAACGAATATAAAACCGAAAACAAGATCAACCAAAATAAATCAAATTGTGCTCTAAGTCAAAAACTTTTTGTCAACTCAATAAACATCGCTCCCATTATCACCGAGAACAAGCTTATTGGCTTCACTGGTTTTGCAATGCATACATCGACGTTTAAATGGGATAAACATCACACAAGACTTATTAAAATGTTGTCGGAAATATTTGCAAATGCATTGAATAGAAAAGCAACGAGTGAAAAACTAAACGCAACGTCGAGCAAAATCAAGACGATTATTCAAAACCTAAATAGTGGTGTTTTACTTGAGAACAAAAATCATGACATAGAACAAACGAATCAAAAATATCTTGATCTATTCAATATTACCTCCCCACAAACGACGCTTCTTGACCAAGAATTTTTGACTAAAACCAAAGCAACCCTATTTGCGAATTCCAACAAGTACATACGCCGCAGAGAAGAATTAAAACAATTGGCAAAGCCCTACATAAACGAAGAACTGACGTTAGTAAATGGCAAAATATATGAACGCGATTATACGCCCATATTATTCAATAATGAGACAGAAGGGCATTTCTGGCAATATCGAGACATCACGGAGAAAAAACAAGCGGAGTGGATTACAAAACAAAACGAACAACGCCTAAACTATGCGCTAGACGCAGCGAAAGAGGCCCTTTGGGAATGGACAATTCCCAACAATGAATTATACTTAAGTCCCCGTTGGACAGAAATTACAGGGACGAATGCAAATTCGATAAAATCGATCAATGATTTTCTTTCACAAATTACCCAAGAGTATAAATCGGTAACTGAAGAGACACTAAACAACTTGACAACTCAAAAATGTTCCCGTATCGAAATCGAAATTCAAATTAAAAACGAGAACATTTGGATATTACTAAAAGGCAAAATAACAGAGTACAAAGAGAACAATCCCTACAGAGTAGTTGGAACTATCTCCAATATCACACAACAAAAGGCGTTACAGCAAGAATTATTAAATCAGAAAGCACAAGCTGAAGAAGCAACGGAAATAAAATCGAGATTCATAGCAAATATTAGTCATGAAATACGCACCCCCATGTATGGTGTTGTTGGATTAACAGAATTATTATCAAACACAACCCTTTCCCAAGACCAACAAAAGTTTGTGAATACAATAAAAGCATCATCAAACAACATGTTAACAATATTGAATGATCTCTTAGATGTCAGCAAACTAACGTCAGGAAAATTTGCGATTAAAAATACCGGATTTGAATTAACCAACATTGTATCAACCCTATATTACACATTGCAAGGTCAAACGACTAAACAAAACAACACATTATCGTGGGAACTAGATGAAAAAATAGCTACAATCTCCATTGGAGATCCTGTCCGGATTAATCAGATTCTTCTTAACCTTCTTAACAATGCCCTGAAATTCACAAATAACGGTACTGTACAGTGTAAAATAACTTGTAAACAAGAAAGTGAAACGTCACAAAAAATTCGTTTTTCGGTGATCGATAATGGCATCGGAATAAAACAAAACGACGTTACTCATATCTTTGAGCGTTATAACAAAGCTAGTCAACAAAGCTCAGTGAAGTATGGTGGAACTGGATTGGGATTAGCAATTAGTAGGCAACTTGTTGATTTGATGGGAAGTACGCTCTATGTGAAAAGCAGGGAAAATGAGGGAACCATTTTTTGGTTTAGCCTAGAGCTTAAAAAAGGCACAAACAACGATCTCCCAAAAAACAGAATAAAACTGACCGATAATAATATTAACAAATTTGCCAAAATAGTAGTTGCCGATGACAACCCAACAAATATTCTAATTCTAAAAACAGCACTGCGCAACCATGGTAACGAACCAATAATTTGTACTAATGGCGCTGAAGTTTTAGAAATTTTGAAGAAACAGAAGGTGGATTTAATAATATTAGACATCCAAATGCCCATCCTTGATGGTTATGAAACAACAAAAAAAATCCGAAAAGACTTAAAGTTATCAACCCCCATAATTGGACTTTCGGCAGAAACAGAGGAGCAAAAAATCAAAACCTATATAAATGCTGGGATGAACTCATTTTTCCCAAAACCTTTTGATCTGGATTTATTAATAACTTCGATTAATGAGCTATTAAGCATCAACAACCAAACACATCGCACAAGAGCCACTTTTAGTCTTGATAAAATAAGGTACTTAACAAATAATAACAAATCTCAGATTAATCAACTTATTGAAACATTTCTGGAAACAACAACGAGTAGTATTGAAATACTAAATGAATCCTATAAAACAAAAAACTGGGAAATGTTATATAAAACAGCCCATCGTATAAAACCAACGATTGATACATTCGACATTATTCCATTAAATACAATTATCCGAAAACTTGAAAGCCACGCGCAAAAACAAAATGATTCAGATGAAACACAGCAATATGTAGCAGATACAACTCGATTGCTCAGCGAGGTTTGTATTGATTTAAAGAAAATTAAACAACAACACGGTTCAAAGAGTGCTAATTAAGGTATGAATTTTGAAGTAGTAACTATCTGCAACTAAAACATCAAATTATTAAACCATGGAAACTCGTTTAAGAAAACTCACGGACGAAATATGGGTTGTAATCCCATATGCTGACAATCATTACGAAGTAAGCAACTACGGAAGAGTACGAAGTTTCAGATCTCAATCGGGCGAACCTAAAATTATCAAACTGGGAAAAATCCGGGATTTTCACATTGTACGTTTCAAATGTCTTGGCAAATTACGAACCTTTTTAATTCACAACCTTGTGGCCGAAATATTTATTCCACGAGAAGATGAATCACTAGACTCAGTAATACATATTAATGGTAACAAACGAAACAACCAAACTTCAAATTTAAAATGGGTTACCCGCAAGGAAAGTATTAAGCACAGCAAGAAACTTCTGAACGAGAAGAAAAAACGAACCCCTGAAAAATATGACGGGAAAAAACTCACTGCCTCCGACGTTGTGCAGATTAAAAAGATGCTTGCAAAAGGGATTAAGAGCAAGATAATAGCACAATTATTCGCAGTTAGTGCAATGCAAATCAGTAGAATAAAAAACAATACAAATTGGCAACATATAACAATTGAATAAACTTCAAACACTTCGCATAACACAACAGAGTACCCGCCCCATTAACAAATCATTAACAACACCTCAGCGATATAATTGCTAATAATGATAAAATTATAAAAACCATTTTGTATCTTTCGCACATACAATCTGAGAATGCGAAAGTAAACAATGTCAATAATAAACCCAACCGAACTGCTTTTTTTTCAAGGTATTATAACCTTTGGTGTAGTTTCCGAGTTATTAAACAAGCTCGAGGATATTGTTCTGCCATTGTCCATTGAAAAGCTCAGGTACAAAAGACTCTTCTCTTCGGCAGTTGAAATACTGGAAAATATACAAATGCATAGTATTGTCAACAGTGATTATCCAAAACCAACGTTTAAACTCTCCTTAGTAAACAAAGAATTTAGAATAGAGAGTTGCAACATAATGAGAAATGAGGATAGAGAAAACTTAGAAGAAAAAATCCACTATTTAAACAAAAATCTACCCAATTTATCTGAAATGTTTAGTTTGAATTTAATGAACAGAAAACTTAGCGAAAAGGGAGGTGCAGGATTAGGACTGTATATTATTAGGAGAAATTCCGCCCACGAAATTTCATTCAAAACAGAGGGTATAGATAATGATTATGCTTATTTTTGCATTTCAGTTTTAATCTAAAAGGCAAGATAACATTTGCCATCTTGCATTTTATATAGGGAAAAGGGAATTTTGTTTGTTAAATAAGCTATATTTGTAAACAACAAAATAAACGAGTTGCAATGAAACCACTATTAATTGACGAAACGAACTCAACACCTCAGGTAATTTTTGATATTAAAAATTCGCATTTCGAAATAAAAGGATGTTCTAGGCCTGAAAACGTCCGGCATTTTTTCCTCCCAATAGTAGAATGGTTAGAGGGTTTCTGTACAGAGGCGCCTTTGCATGTTGAGCATTTCAAGGAAAACCCCGTTGTTTTTAAATTTAAATTGTCCTACTTTAATTCAGCTTCCGCCAAATTTATTCTTGATATACTATTGCTAATCAATAAAATATACATGAGCGATATAAACACAGCTATTGATTGGTTTTACGAAGAGGGAGACGAAGATATGTTAGACGTAGGAACAGAATTATCGGAGATGGTGGACTTTAATTTCAGATATATAGAGACAAAAATGTAATTTTTATATTTCGCACATAAAAAAAGAGCGTTGATTAAATCAACGCTCTTTTTTTCTATCCCCATTTTCATCAACCTCTTTCACACGTTCGGGTTCTGGTTTCTTTATAAAATCAATTAAAACTGGACGATCGCCCATCGTATTATCACCATTCAAACTTAATTGATATTCTTTCCATTTTAATATTCTGAGGGAATTAATTTCACGTTGGGCCGATGCGAGTTGCTCCACCGACTCTTTACTTGACTCTTGGTGTATTGACATTTCAGCTTGCACCATTTCATGTTCTAAATCGAGTTCGCGCAACAATTGATTACGAATACTAGTGTAGGCTTTTTTAGCTTCTGCACTTATGCGCAATTGCTCTAATGCCAAAAGATCATCATAGGGACCTCTGTTTGAGATTAACTTAACGAAAATTGGAGATACCTCAATAATTGCAAACAGCAACAAGATAAATAAAGCTACCCCATTTACGGCAGCATCTTCAGCCATTAGAGCGTCCAAACTTCGATACCGAGACAAAAACCCTTTACTACGTGTAATTATTATTTGATTCGATGTCAATAATTGATCCCGTTCTTTTTGCAAAAACCGAACCCGTTCTAAATTTTGTTCAATTAACGGAATAAACCGACGTTTTGCATCGTCGAACTCTTGTTGCGATTTGTCGTATTCCGCTTTCTTTTCGCGAAAAACAGGTCCTTTTCCAACATATCCAGTTCCACCAGTGCCTTCCGCTTCAGCAATATACATGGCAAAAAGCTGATCCCTTCGAGCTGAAGTTTCATCAATTCGTGCTTGTATTGAATCGTTTTTGGACTTTAATTGTTCGATCTCCGAAAACTGTAACATTAACAAACTGTCGGCCTCCATTCGCTTCTCAATCTGTCCCGTGGCCATTCTTGCCTCTATCTCTTGCTCAAAAAGTCGCATCTCGATGGGACGTGCAACAACGACTGCTATAAACAACGATAATACAACTCTTGGCAACGCCATCGATATCTCTTTCCAAATCTTTTTCTCTTTTCGGAGCGAGGCCACTAAGTACCAATCTAAGAAGAAAATAAGGACTCCCCAGAACAATCCAAACGTAATTGATATCCACCCCTTTTCAAAAACCATCCAAACAGCATATCCTCCAGATACAGAGGCCAATACCCCTGTTAAAAAGACAATAATCCCAATACCCAGATAAACATTGATTTCAGTAGGACATTGTTTCAATATATATATCCGCGCTCCACTACACCATATAAAAAATCTGGAAAAGCAATTACCATCCCAGAGAACCTTTTCATTGCCACCTACATCAGACATTACAAAATAAATTTAATGATTATTTCTACAAATCCTCTAACAATATACATTAGCACAATACACCTAATAAGTTTAATTTGTTTGCACAGATTTTTCTTACTCGAAGTTAAAATTAAAATAGTTAATTGTTTCCTGCAACTCATTGGCTTGAATAATAAATTGTTCTGCATCCTTAGCCATCTTCACTGCATTTGTGGCGTTTTGTTGAGCTACTTCATTTAACTGCACAATAGCATTATTAATTTGACTTGCACCCGCAGATTGCTCCACACTTGCATTGGCAATATCGCGAATTAATTTAAGATTTTCTTGCACTTTAGGAATCAAGGCATTTAACATATTCCCTGTATTATCGGAAGAGTTTTTCAAAAGCCCTGCAACTTCTTCTATTTCATGCGAAGAGGAAGAAGCTCTCTCAGCTAGTTTCCGAACTTCGGCTGCAACCACGGCAAATCCTTTGCCATGTTCTCCGGCGCGAGCAGCTTCAATAGCAGCGTTCAATGCAAGGATGTTGGTTTGTGATGCAATATCACGAACTATTTTAATTTTCTCGCTGATAACATCGGAATAAATATTTGCTTGTTCGGAAGCCTGTGTACTTGAAACGACGCTGGTTTCAGTATCCAAAGCCATCCTTTCAGCGCGTTTAGCGAACTCCGAACTTTGATGTATATTACTTACCATCTCCTCCATGGAAGAGGATATCTCCTCAATGGACGTTGCTTGCTGGGTCGAACCCTCGGACATTTGAAGTGATGTGTCTTGTAATTGACTCCCTGAATTATGTAAATAGTTAATATTTCCACTAATATCAATCATAATTCGCACAAGATTGTCTTTTAATTTATCCGTGGACAAATGGAGCATCCCAACATCGTTCTTATTGTTAGCCAGTTCATGATCCGACTTTAACGTCAAATCTCCATCCGATAACTGTTGTAATTTACCAACCGCCTTAAACAATGGTTGAACAACAACTATGGAGCCTGCATAGAAACAAACTAAACTGAACAAAATGTTAAATAAAGGGATTACAATTCCGGCAACTACGTTTCCATCAAAAAATTTATAACGCAATCCCACGGTAAACATGAGAACCAAAAGGTTGATTAACCAAATTATCCCAACTCTAATAAAAACCGATTTTCTAAAAAACCGTGTCAATAAAAAGGTTGCGGCAATGATAGCTGCGACAATACTGATGAAATTTGAGATGAAAAAGCCCATAGTGTTCTGTTTTAAAACGTATCTCCTTTAAAAGCATTACATCCAGATATTTGCCCATTAAAAAACCATGAGATGTTCAGCCATAAGGGTCAAGCACAATTCATTTTTATGTTGTAAAGTTAATAAATTTTACATATAAAGAGTAAAACACCCTAAATCAATAACTGATCGCCAAAATATTAAATTTCTTACAAAATTGTTTGTAAATTTGCAGCTTAAATATGTCAAGAATTGTAGCCATAGATTACGGATTAAAACGTTGTGGAATAGCCATGACCGACCCTTTGCGGATAATTGCTCAAGGAGTAACTACGGTCAAAGCAAGTGAACTTATGGATTATCTTGACAATTTCTTGAACAAAGAATCGTTTGAAATATTGGTTGTAGGTCTTCCCAAACAGATGGACAATACTCCAAGTGAAATAGAGCCACACATTGCAGGATTTACAAAACGATTTAAAACGAAACATCCTCAAATAGAGATTGTTCGGGTTGATGAGAGATTTACTTCGATCTTATCGCATCAAGCCTTAATCATGGGGGGAGCGACAAAAAAACAGAGAAGCAACAAGGAACTAGTGGACACCATTAGTGCCACAATAATATTACAAACATACCTCGAACGAAAACAAATATTATGATATATGCTATTACAGTTGCAGGTCATCCAGTATTAAGGAAGAAGGCCGAGCCCATAGAAAAATCATATCCACAATTGGATGTATTAATTAAGGATATGTTCGAAACCATGGAATATTCAGACGGCGTTGGATTAGCTGCGCCACAAATAGGAAAGGCTATTAAACTTTTTGTAATTGATGCATCCCCAATTGCTGACGAAGAGACTCCTGAACTGGTTGATTTCCAAAAAGTATTTATCAATGCCAAAATACTAGAGGAGTCGGGCGAAGAATGGCTTTTTAATGAAGGATGCTTAAGTGTTCCTGGTATTCGCGAAGATGTTTCCAGAAAAAGCATAATAAAGATAGAATACTACGATGAAAACTGGGTGAAACACACCGACACCTTCGATGGAATTAGGGCACGAATAATCCAGCACGAATATGATCATTTGCAAGGTATTCTTTTTACAGATAAACTGTCTTTTTTGAAAAAGAAAATGCTAAAAGGGAAAATCACAGACATCTCAAAAGGCAAAGTCGATGTAAGCTATAAAATACGATTGCGTTAAATTTTACAACTTTTATTTACAAATACCAAACAAGTTAGACCGTTATGAAGAAATTATTATTATTTGCCATAGTTGTTGGAATTATTACCAGTTGTTCGCAAAAACAACCAAATAAAAGCATCAAAGAAAAAATAGCCACAATGGAAAACATAGTGGATAGTGTCAGAAAAACACGCACTTTATCGCCCGATGAAATGTATAAATTAATTAATCTTTACTGGAATTACTATGACGAAAATCCAACTGATAGCATTAGTGCCACATACTTATATCGTGCAGCCGAATCGTCGCTCTACATTAATCAAGGTATAAAAGCAATTTCATATTTAACGTGTATCGAATCTGAATTCCCAACATTTCAAAACATGGGAAATGTAATTTTCCTAATAGGATTCACCTACGAAAACAATATGCAGGACTACACAAAAGCAAAACAATATTACGAACTTTTTATTGAGAAATATCCTGATCATCCGTTAGTAAAAGACACCCATATTTTGATCCGGAATTTAGGGAAAACACCCGAAGAACTCGTTAAAGAATTTGAAACTGCCAACGCTAAAAAGAAATAAAAACAACTTTGGAATTAACCAAAAAAAGTTACCTTTACAAACAGTACAGAAACATCACACACAACACTAGGCTTACCATGCTATTTAGACGTGCTCAAAAAAATGAAAAGCTAAACTTTATTAAGGAGGTTTCCCTTTTTCGGAATCTCTCTGAACGCAACTTTAAAGCATTATGCAAATACTTTAAATTAGTATCCTTTAAAAGAAACGATGTAATTATATCGAAAGAAAACATGGCAAGAGCGATGTACATCGTTATTGATGGGAGTGTTCAGGTTCACGACCAAGAGTATATCTATGCTGCGCTAAGCAGAAAACAGTATTTTGGAGAATACTCTTTAATTGACAATGATAAGCGAAGTGCCTCTGTTACAGCAATTACAGATTGTAATTTGTACGAACTTAGTTGTGATTCATTTGAGAAAATATTACACGACATTCCAGAAGTGGCACGTGCCATTCTAAAGGAGTTGGTAAATCGTTTGCGCGACACCAATATCCTTGAAGAGAAACTCACACAGCGCACCCTAAATATCCAACGCGACAAATTTGAAATAATGCGTCAACGGGATAATTTAGAAGAGGAACGTTTAGAATTGCTCCAACTAAATAAAACGAAGGACAAATTCATGACCATTGTAGCGCATGATTTAAAAAATCCTTTTAGCACTATAATTGGCATTAGTGAATTATTAATTACCGATTTTGACAGATATGATCGGGATCAAATAAAAATGTTTCTTGAACAGATACACAAATATTCAGGTAGTGCGTATAGTTTGTTGGATAACCTTTTGCAATGGGCCAGATCGCAAACGGGAAGGTTAAAACTAAAAAAAGGACTTTACAACATCAAGGATATTGTTGAAGAGACAATCGAACTTTTGATCGGTGTTGCAAATCAAAAAGAGATAAGTATAGAGCACGACAACCACTCTATTTATATGGATCTTGATGTAAACATGGTTTCCACCGTAGTACGAAATCTGATTTCAAATGCACTGAAATTCACCCCTAAAAAAGGAAAGATTTCAATTACCTATGCCGAAGATACTGATATGGTACATGTTTACATTAAAGATACCGGCGTTGGAATCTCCGAGGAAGATCAAACAAAACTCTTCAGAATCGATACGAACCCAACCACAATTGGAACCGGAGAAGAAAAGGGTACCGGATTGGGTTTAATATTGTGTGGTGAATTTGTAAAACTACACCAAGGAACCATCACCGTAAATAGTGAAGAAGGAGTTGGCAGCACATTTCACTTTACTTTGAAAAAGTAGATGAAAGAATTAAAAGGTTGGTTAAAGTGATTCCCATTTAGAACCCATTTACTTTACGAAATGAATCCATTCTTTTTTGCTACATGACTTAAAAAAGTTATTTTTGCCCTCCACAAACCTTTAATAAAAATTTGAAATTCATGTATAATTTATTTCGAAAAGAACTCGTGAGTTTTTTCAGTTCATTAACTGGATACATAGTTATCATAATATTCTTATTATCAACGGGTTTATTTATGTGGGTATTCCCCGGCGACCTGAATATCCTAAATATGGGCTATGCACATGTTGCTCCTCTTTTCTCAATTGCCCCATGGGTATTTCTATTTTTAGCCCCCGCTGTTACCATGCGAATGTTTAGCGAAGAGGCGAAAAGCGGAACATTAAACTTATTGCTTACTAAACCCATTTCTGATTTTCAAATTGTAGCCGCCAAATACCTCGCTGGTTTATCCATTGTAATTCTGTCTCTTATTCCCACACTAATATACTATTTTAGTGTCCATCAATTAGCAAGTCCTGTTGGCAACATTGACCATGGTGCAACCATAGATCGGAAGAGC
>JAQVXQ010000201.1 GCA_028709085.1 Salinivirgaceae bacterium
AATATAATATAGTGATTTAGGTAGGTGACTAACTATTAGAAGTCAAGCTTATTTTCAGGAAAAAATAGCGAGCAAAAAAGTGCATAGCAAAGCAAGCCCCCAGAGGGAGCGATTTTTGACACTAAATATGCTTAAATATTTTCAACATCGGGCATAATTGGAACAACTATTTTTGAACACGCTCAACAACTCAATAACGAATTAGCCAAAAATTGTTCCCACTTTTACCCTACACCCTTGATTTATATCCCCAGATGATTCGTTAATTTAAAAATAATTCAGCTCCTTTGTTTGTGAAAACAAAACGGCTTTTACAAAACAATTTTAATCCTATTTTATGTGGTTTATATTCGCATTTACTTCTGCCTTGCTGTCAGCAACCGCTGCTATTTTCGAGAAAAAAGCACTGTTTAAAATCAATGCACTTCATTTCTCTTTTTTGTTGGCGTTAGCGAATCTTCTATTATCCATTCCGTTTTTCATATATGCTGATTTTCAATCAATTTCGTTGCAAACCTATGCTGTTATTGCGTTTAAGTCGTTTTTGGGAAGCATCTCTTTTCTTCTGGTAATGAACGGCATAAAACGGTTGGAACTGAGTAGTGCTTTGCCGTTGCTAACAATTACCCCGGGATTGGTTGCTGTTTTTGCCTGGATTGTCCTTGGCGAGAAACTGGGATCTGTTGAGATTTTGGGGATTCTGTTTTTGCTTATCGGCACCTATATGCTGCAGGTTGGAAAGCCATCGAATTTACTAACCCCATTTTATTTTGGGATGAAAAACAAGGCATACCTCTACATTTTAGGCGCTGTGCTTATTTTCACTTTTACATCCATTCTCGACAAATGGTTATTGAGCGATTATCGGGTGGCACCAGAGAGTTATCTTCCACTTCAACACCTATTTATGGCAGGTTTCTTTTCCGTCTATATAATCTTTTCAAAAACCACCTCCCGTGCTGTTGTCGATGGTTTCAAGATCAGTTGGAAATGGATTCTAATTGTAGCTATTCTTACGATTGCCTATCGTTATACCCATATTTGGGCCATAAAAACAGGCGCTGTGGCGTTGGCTTTATCGGTAAAGCGCACATCGGTGTTTTTTGCAGCCATTATTGGCGGAACAATCTTCAAGGAGAAAAACATTGGCTACAAAGCGTTGGCAATTGCGGTGATGATTGCAGGGGCGATCTTTGTGATCCTGAAATAGCACGATTTTTGGATCGATTTTTCATGTCGAGTAATGCGCAGATAATTCGCTTGTAAGCGCCTCTTTTTTCAAATGCAAAATAACAATGTTGATTTATTTATCTTAAATACAAGACGTTCTGATCGGTATTACACCTCGATTGAGTTTATATTATACGACTTCAATTTGGCGTCATTTTCTTGTCAAGATGAGTTTACACCACCATTGATTAAGTAAATATTTTATTGATTTTGAATTGCTACACCTCTTTAATTCAATCATATATCTATTTCAAGGACTATTCAGTTAACCTTATACCACCATCGTTATGGCTGTGAATTAAATTTTAATTTCTTTAACTCAGTAGTTGAAACAATACGCATGAGAACTCCATAAAAAAGAGCAACTCTTCAGCTGCTCTTTTTTATCTTTAATCTACTGGTCTCCAATCTATTGAGCTTCAATATATTCATTTAACTCGTCAATGGAAAATTCAAACTCAAAAGCATCGTTTACCTTGAAATAGTTGTTTTTATCGTAGCAATATTGATATGCAAATTTTGCAATTTCGAGGCGCGATGCTTCAAAACCCATTACTTTCATGATCTGCATCATCTGATCGGCCTTTAGGCAGTTTGCCTTAATAATCTGCTTTGCTGTTGTGATTTTAGAATCTTCAAAAGACTTTGAGGCAATGCTGTTTTTGGCAGAACTAAAATCAGCCGAATTCATTGGAATACATCCTTTGGTGGGTTCTACAACCGATACATCCATCACTGGAATGACTGTTTGAGGCGATGTTGTGTTTATGGTGACAGCTGCATTATCAACTGTTTTACCTCCTGTTGAAGTGGTTGTGGTTGTGGTGGTAATAGTTGTGGTAGTTGATTCGGTTACGGTCATATTTAGGTTATTTCCATCAAATGATGTATTAATCGATACATTATTACCAACATTTTCATCATTTACGGTTGCCGTAACAGATCCTGTTTTTTCATTTATATTGGTAATAATTTGCACCTGATTCTCCGGAACTGAAGTTGTCGTTGTACTTACTTTCAGCTGATTTGCGGGTGCAATTGTAGAATTAATGGTTAACGTTTCCGATTTCATGGGTTCTTTAACAACCTCTTTTTTGTGTGGTAACGGCTCTTCTCCTTGATATCGGGCTACCCACTTGCCCTTACCGGTTTGTTTAACAAGTGTTTTCATGAGTTGTCCGGGACGAACCATTATTGCTTGTTTTATTACAAGGTTATTTTGATTCGGAAGAGTAATAAATATCTGAATGTTTTCATCGGTAATATCAAAGGCCATAACTGACGTTTCAGGTTTACTATTGATCTTCTTGCCATTAATACTTACTTGAAAAAGTTCTCCCTCAGAGAAAACATTTAATGCAGCAGGCTGCGCCATTGAAACTAAGGTAATCAACAGTAGGCTAATTGTAATTTGGATTTTCCTCATTGCTTAGACATTAAAAATTTAAAGATATGTGATTATTAAAAATGTAAATATACGAAATTTTGGATTCATACTTCAATTTCGTTTAATATTGGAAAAAGGGCATATCTCCGCTTGTAAGCCCTCTTTAATTTCAGCAAGAAAACGTCTGTTTTGTCAAATGCTTGACAAGAAAAGAAATAAAGCGTAAGGCATAGGATGACTGTTTTAAAATCAAACAAAACACCGAAATTGGCGTTATCCTGCAAGCTTTAATTAACCATAGAATACCTTAGCTTTATACACTTCCGATTTTTGTAAATCGAAATATCGCACGTGAAATGGCAATTGGACGATTACCTTTGTTATAACCTTTTATTTGAAGCAAAGCAACTATTTGTTTACCTTTATCCGTGAAAACGTTTTTGAAACAAAAAACTGATGTTATGATCAACAAAACTTATACAGAAGTAGAGAAAAGCTTTCTCCTAAAATCAGGAATTGAAAATAGAACAACAAAAATATCGTATATCCCGGTCGATAACTTTCCAAAACTGGGTTTATTCACTGCACTCCGATTTTTAGAATGGGTGGCGGAAAACCCAGAAGGCGTAATTAGCTTGCCTACGGGTAAAACACCCGAATATTTTATTCGATGGACACAATATCTACTGGAGCACTGGAACGACGATAAAGGCAGAGAAATCAGGCTCGAAAATGGTCTAAACATAAAAGAGAAGCCCAATTTAAGCAAACTGCATTTTGTACAAATCGATGAATTTTATCCCATCCAGTCAACACAAAAAAACAGCTTTAATTACTATATAAATGAATATTATATCAACGGGTTTGGACTTGATCCAAAACGAGCTTTACTAATCAATTCCGATGAAATCCCACTGGTTGACGGAAAACACTTTTCAGAGGTATTTCCCGATAATATTGTAGACATTTCGCTTCGCTATCGAGCGGCAAAAAACCAAAAAGAGAAAGTACAGCAAGAGTCTATCTTTATGATCGACGATTGGTGCATGGAATATGAACGTGAAATCCGTAAAAAAGGAGGAATCGGATTTTTCTTGGGAGGAATAGGTCCCGATGGTCACATTGCTTTTAACACACGAGGTTCAAACCATTATTCCACAACCCGACTCACTAAAACCAACTTCGAGACGCAAGCTCAAGCAGCCGGTGATCTTGGAGGTATTGAAATCTCCCGAAATCGATTAGTCATTACCATTGGCTTGGATACCATTACGCATAATAAAGATGCAGTGGCGCTTATTTTTGCTGCTGGTGAAGCCAAAGCCGACGTGGTCAAAAATGCCCTGGAATCCGAACCCTCAGTGCTCTTTCCTGCAACCGTACTACAACGTCTGCCAAACAGTCGATTTTATATCACAAAAAGTGCGGGAATAAAGCTGAACGACAGCGTGAATGCTTATTACAGAGATGGTGCGTGGAAACCAGAAAAAACGGAAAGAGCCATTATTGACCTCTGTAAACGCATTAACAAATATGGCCCAAATTTAGAATTATCGGATCTCACAAACGATCCCTATTGCAGTCTGATTCCTAATTTATCGTTGGGAACGGTTCAGGAAGTAATAAATTCGATAAAAGCCAAAATTGAATCGGGATTAAAACTCGAAGAAAATCAGGTATTTTATCATACAGGACCGCATCACGACGATATTCAACTGGGTATTCAGCCCCACGTAAATCGACTTTTGAGAGAAAAAAGCAACCAATCACTTTTTTCGGTTTTGACATCCGGGTTTACTGCCGTCACCAACGACTTTATCACCAAAACATTAAACAACACAACACAATTTCTCAACGAAGATCGTATTCAAATGATTGAATACCCCGACTTTTTTGATACTGGATATAAATACAAATGGGACAAAGACGTCTATCATTTTCTAATGAACGTAGCCTCCGAAGAGGAGACAGAAAGAGAGCGCGGTTTATGCCACCGTGTGGTGCGAGCCATAGTGGATATCTGGAAAGTCAAAAACAAAGAAGAACTAAATGATACCATTCATGCTATTCTGAACAATATCGCCGAAAGCTATGACGGACAAAAAAATCCACCTGAAATTCAGATGCTTAAAGGGATGATTCGTGAATTTGAGGAGGAACTTGTGTGGGCTCATTCCGGCGTGCAGGTGAAAAATGTGCGCCATTTACGATTGGGATTTTACACCGGAGATATTTTCACCGAACAGCCCAATCGAGGACGCGACGTAAAACCGATTTTGGAAGAGCTCCGAAAAGAGAACCCAAC
>JAQVXQ010000046.1 GCA_028709085.1 Salinivirgaceae bacterium
TTTAAACAAAACATCGCCTGTAAAAAGAACATTGGCATCTTTTATATGAAAAACCAAATGACCGGGAGTGTGTCCTGGAACATGCAGCACATCAAATTGAAAATCGCCACACTCAATAACTTGTCCTTCGTCGATATATTTACCGGGATACGGGGGCTCAATGGAAATATCCAATCCCAACTGAGCAGCATAACCTAGAGTTTGATCAATTAGAAACTCGTCGTTTTCATGTGCTGTAGGTTGTATTTTAAACTTTTGATAAACAAAAGCATTTCCCATGATGTGGTCAATGTGCAAATGGGTATTTAACACGTGTTTTACGGTTAAATTATTCGCTTCAATAAAATCTAAAAGTGTTTGCTCTTCATTTTTATTAAAACATCCAGCATCAATAATTACACATTCACCAGTTTTATCATAGACAATGTATGTATTTTCTTGCCAAGGATTAAAAACAAATTGTTTGATAGAGATCATGTTTCTTTTTTCTAATAAACAGCGATAACTAGATATAGTTTAAAAGCGTACTCTAAATAGAGGGTCAAAATTGCTAATAATCATTAATTTTCATAATGTGATTATCTCAAATACAATAGACTATAAATAATTATCTTGAAAAGGATATTTAATTTTGTAGAACAATTAAAAAGCATCATTAAACAAAACCCAATCTTATATCGTCTGGGTTTTCATACAAAGTATAATAATTAACTTGATCTATAAGCCTGGTATTCCATAAAAATGAGGCTGCCCAACAATCCAGAATACATCGTTTTTTATTGAAGGTTTTATTTCTAAATATCACTAAATCGTTTTCAACTTCCCAGTTAATGAACAAAATAGGATGTTCTTCAATGTTTACACAACTCTCTGAACTCGCAGGCAGCCTCATTACCAACAATATGATTATTTAACTTCCCAAATACCTCCTGATTTTAACAGGTCGTCCATTTTTTTAATTTTCGTATTTGCCTGAACATCCGCAATTTGCTGTACCAGTAGATTTTCATACGTATCGTCTTTTACCTCACGTATAACTCCTAAAGCAACTGGGTATTCCGGGTATTGCATATTTGAAAGCAGATGATGAATTGCCGGATTGGGTTCGCCTGCATCGTGGGTTAGGATGTCATCGATGGTGTATCCATCTTCGCCAATAGTGACCACTTTTAAGGTAAAACCTTTGAGTACTAGCCCTTTATTTTTCTCTTTTCCAAAGATCATCTTTTCGCCATGACGAAGTACGATGGTTCGGTCGTCGCGATTTTCTTTTGCCGAGAACATTTCGTGGGTTGCGTCGTTAAAGATTACGCAATTAACCAATGCCTCAACAACAGCGGCACCTTCGAATCGTGCTGCGGCTTCCAAAACGTCTGCCGAAAGTTGAACCATCATATCAATGGTACGTGCGAAGAAACGTCCTTGGGCTCCCATAACTAATTCGCCAGGACGGAAAGGTCGTTCTATGGTTCCAAAAGGTGATGTATTTGAAATCGCTCCTTTTTTTGAGGTTGGCGAATATTGTCCTTTGGTTAGTCCGTAAATTTCGTTATTAAAAAGAACAATATTAAGGTTAATGTTTCGTCGAATTTCGTGGATAAAATGATTCCCACCAATGGCCATTGCATCGCCATCGCCTGTAATTTGCCACACACAAAGATCTGGATTGGCTACTTTAAGTCCTGAAGCAATTGCTGCTGCTCTACCGTGGATTCCATGAAATCCATAGGTTGAAACGTAGTATGGAAAACGTGAGGAACATCCAATTCCGGAAACCACAACTACTTTTTCTTTTGGGCAACCAATATTTGCCATTGCCTTTAGCATTGAATTTAAAATTGCATGATCACCACAACCTGGACACCAACGCACTTCCTGATCACTTTTAAAGTCTGCGGGTTTATATTGTATTTTTAAATCTGACATGATTATTTCTCCTGTAAAATTTTTGTAAAATGTTCAACTAATTCATTTACCGTAAATGGAAGTCCCATCATTTTATTGTATTGCAAATACTTGAAATCTTGATGTTTAACCCTTAGGTAATTTACAAGTTGTCCTAGATTGATTTCACAAACAACAATACGTTTGTAACGACTGAAAATTTCACCTATATTCGAAGGTAGAGGATTAATATAGTTGATATGGCACATATGGATATCATGTCCATTTTTCCTCATTGAATCAACAGCACTAAAAACGTGTCCATATGTTCCGCCCCAGCTAACGACTAATAAATCGCCTTTATCATCGCCAAAAACAGTTTGTTTTGGAATGTAATTTTCAATATTCTTAACCTTTTGCTCACGCAAATTAGTCATTACATCGTGGTTTTCAGGCACATAAGAAACTGTTCCTGTAACGTTCATTTTCTCAAGACCTCCCAAGCGATGCTCTAAACCAGGAGTTCCGGGAATTGCCCAGAAACGATTCAGTTTTTCAGTGTCACGAGCATAGGGTTGGTATTTCTCGCCTTTTTTAGCAAATGGAGGTTTAATTTCTGGAAGTGAACTCATTGCAGGAATTCTCCATGGTTCTGTTCCATTGGCAATAAAACCATCGGTGAGTAGAATAACTGGAGTCATATGCTCCAATGCGATTCTTGCTGATTCAAAGGCATATTTAAAACAATCGGAAGGAGTACTTGCAGCAACAACTACAGCAGGACATTCCCCATTACGACCATATAAAGCTTGGTATAAATCCGATTGTTCTGTTTTAGTAGGAAGACCTGTTGAAGGGCCTCCACGCTGAACATTAACAACAACCAAAGGAAGTTCGGTCATTACGGCCAATCCTATTGCTTCTGATTTAAGCGAAAGTCCGGGTCCCGATGTGGATGTAACCGCTAAGTCGCCTCCAAAAGAAGCTCCAATGGCGGTACAAATACCGGCGATCTCGTCTTCAGCTTGGAATGTTTTTACGCCAAGGTCTTTACGAGCAGCAAGCTCTATTAAAATATCTGTTGCGGGGGTTATGGGATAAGAACCGCAAAAGAGTTCCAATTTAGCTTTTTCAGCAGCAGCAATAAGTCCCCACGCTGTAGCTGTATTGCCGTTAATGTTGCGATATACTCCTTTTTCTTGTTTTGCAGGAACAACATTAACTCTTCTACTAGCAAGTACTTCAATGGTTTCAGCATAGTTAAAACCAGCCTGTAGTACCAGTTTATTTCCTTGTGCCACATCGGGTTTCTTGCCAAATTTCCGATTCAAGAAGTCGATTGTGTAATCGAGTGTACGATTAAACATGAAGTACGTCATCCCCAAAGCAAACATGTTTCGAGTGCGTAGAACACTTTTGTTGTCGGTAGTAATATCTTGCATTGCCCCTTGGGTAAGGGTTGTAATAGGTGCCTCAACAATGTTGTAGTCTCCCTTTCGATACTCGGGAATTGGGTTTTCTTTGTACCCTGCTTTTTCAAGATTTTTATCGTTAAACGTATCGATGTTTACAATAATTGTTCCCCCTGGTTTAACCCATCTTAAATTGGCTTTTAAAGCCGCCGGGTTCATGGCAACCAATACATCACAATAGTCGCCTGGATTTGTAACCAATTTGCTACCGAAGTGCAATTGAAATCCTGATACTCCACCAACGGTTCCTTGAGGGGCGCGTATTTCCGCCGGATAGTCAGGGAATGTTGATACATCGTTACCGTAAAGTGCCGATGTGTTGGAGAATTGTGTTCCGGTTAGCTGCATTCCATCGCCGGAATCGCCCGAGAACCGGATTACTACTTCCTCTTTCTCGATTAAAGTTTTTTGATCTGCCATAGTTAATTAATTTTAAAAAGTAGCAGAAGCCGCTTAAAGAGATTTTATTCTTTCCCAATTTCGGGTCAAACTATTTAAAATAGTTTAACCGTTTATTTGATTGAAAATAATTTTTTTGATTTCTTTAAGCAGCTTGCTCGACTAAGTAATTCTGTATTGAATTATTTGTTAATGTTTGTGCAAAATTAAAGCTTTATTACCACATACCAAACTCTTTTTTTGTTTTTATTTTACTTGACTCTACAAGGGAAATTAACCGGTTTTTTATATCAATCTTATAATACTGACATTAATCAGTTTAATAAAGACAAGAATCTAACTTCCCTTTGTTTTGCCTGAAATTCGATTACTTTTTCATCGTGATTTTCTCGGCAGTGTAAAAATTAAAAAAGATGCTTCATGAAAAACTTATTTATCTATGGTTATCTCAATAAAGATGCCGAGACCGCTTACTTTTTTCGAAATAATTTTCCCTCCCAAGGAGTCGATCTTGCTAACAATGTTTTTTATTCCCATTCCATCGTGTTCGCCTCGCGCAACGGCATTAAAATCAAACCCAATTCCATCGTCGGTATATTCAACCACAAAGCTTTCGTCTTTTACCAGAAGCTTAACTCCTATCTTTCTTGCATTTGCGTGACGTAAGCTATTACTAACAAGCTCTTTAATGGCAGAAAATAAAATCTTAGCCCGGTTGTTCTTTACTACATATTCTGGATTCGACTCAAAAAACTCAATTTCAACCACCTGAGTTGTTCTCAATTTATTAATAAAATCATTGAGTGCTTCCGATAATCCAAAGTCGGAGAGTACATTTGGCATAATATTGTGTGCCGTTTGTCGGATAGTGGCAATGGCTTGCTCAATAATCTGTTTCATCTGATCCATTGCCAATTGATCGGTATGCGGATCAAATTTCTTACTTACCAACAAATCAACATAGATTTTCAATGCGCTAAGTAACGGACCCAAGTCGTCGTGCAACGATTCGGCAAAACGCTTACGCTCTCGCTCCTCGGTTTCAATGATTGTCTGAAGAATAAGTCGGTCGAATAATTTTCTATCGGTAATATCGCGGGCAATGGTTAAAATACACTTTTGGTTGTTGTAGGTTACAATTTTTTCTTTCACCTCAATGGGAATCGTCTCTCCTGATTTTTTTTTCAAGGTTGTTCCAAATGTCAATTGTCGCGATTGGTGCATCTCCCCTGCCAGAATAGAATCGGGTTCTGACGACACGGTGGAGATCCTTTCCACATGTTTCCCCAATAGATCTCTGCGATTATAGCCCAAGGCTCGAATGGCTGTACGATTGGCTTCTAGGATTGTTCCATTAAAAGCGATAATAAACACTAAATCCGAAGCGTTGTTAAAAATGTTAATAAAATCGTTGCGCGTCGATAATATCTCACGTTTGGTAATTTCTCTGTCGATATTTTGTCCTAAAATTAAGGAGGAACCATGCAGAAAACTAACTTCAATATTTGTCCAAATACGATCCTTATTATTTCCCGCTACTAAAGCTCCATAAAACTTTCCAGCTATAAATATTGGAGCCAATACATAGGAACAAATGCCTATTTTTTCGATTCGTTCTTGGAGTGATTTCGTCATACTTTCGCTTGTGGATCCAGAGACAATGAGTTCGTAATTCTCCAATATCTTTTTAAATCCCAAAACGGTACTGTAATTAATGATCGATTCTAAAGGATAACCTACAATTAACTGACTGTATATAACCCTGTTATCTAAAATAAAACTATGCTCTTCGGGAACATCGCGATATATTACCAAGGTGTCTAAATGCAGTTCCTCCAATATATACTGCATCGATTGTTGGATTGCAACGGTTATATCTTTTGCTTTTGAAAATATGGTTCCAATGCGAACTAAGCTACTGGTAATGTGGAATTCATTGGATTTAATCCCAGTTTTATATCGCCGATGCGAAATATCAATAATATGCGTTTCTATAAAAAATTTATGATCAAATTTACGTGGATAAAATCGAATTAAAACCCAAGTATCCTCTCCCGATATGGGCATAATAACCTCGCAATCAGAAAGCTGCAACTCCTCCACACATTTAGCAAGGGTGTTTAATGTGATTTCGATAAAATCGGGATTCACCAGATCGATAAACGACTCCAAAGATGTTTTATCAGTGGGTTCTTCATAGCAATAGAGACAGGCAGGAATCCGATTAGAAATAACGTTAAAATCGCGATTTAAAATTAACTCCTGTATCCGCCGTTCTTTTTTCTGTTCGCAAACCACTTTTTCATCGTTCGAATTATTCTGTGTTAAAATCAATCCGATATGTTCGGAATCCCTGTTTTGATTGTCAATCAATATGATTGAAGTTGCTGAAAACCATTGGCTTGTCGATTTTACAGAGAAATACAATCCGCACTCAGACGAACGTTTTTGGGTTCTCGCATCATTGATAAGGGTCTCGAATTGGGCTTGCGATTTATCAACAAGCAATTCATTGATTGAAAACGGGGAAATGGGTTGTAAAATTGCAAATGTCTCGCTGGCAACGCGATTGCAAGAAACAATCTTGTTTTGATGGTCGATTACAAATACACAATCGGACATTATATCTATGATTTCGGAAAAGAAGGTCAGGTTTATTTCCTTTCTGTTTTTCTGCAACCAAGTTTTCATGGGTTTGTGATTTTGTTCAATAAACACTGATATCGTTGATATACCGTTCTATTCTCGATAATAAATACGTCGCACACGGGACGAAATTCCGGTCAAAACTTCATAGGGAATGGTCTCCATATCGTGGGCAATGTGAGCCAGAGGTAAATCGGGTCCAAAAATAATGACATCGTCGCCGGGCTTGACATCCATACCGGTTACATCGACCATGGTCATATCCATGCAAACATTCCCAACGGTAGGAGCTAATTGACCGTTAATCAACATTTTGCCTTTCCCATTTCCCAAATGACGACGAAATCCATCGGCGTATCCAATGGGAATGGTGGCAATGATTGATTTCCGAGCCAGTTTTCCTTTTCTGCCATATCCAACCGTTTGATCCTGTGTAATCTCTTTGATTTGCATTACACGCGACCGAAGGGTTGCAACTTGTTTAATTGCTTTATTATTGTCGAACGTAACGCCATAAAGCCCAATGCCCAAACGAATGGCTTCAAATTGAGATTGAGGGAATCGTTCAGCGCCAGCGGAATTTAAAATATGACGGAAGAAACTATAGCCCAACGCCTTGCCAATCTCTTGACACATGTTTTCATATTCTTGGATTTGTTGGCGCGTAAAATCGTCGAATTGAGGATCGTCGGCAGCCACGAGGTGACTAAAAACTGAACTTACTTTTATATGAGTGCATTTTTTCAATTCGACAATCAATTTTGCAATGTCCTCTTTTTTAAATCCAGAACGATTCATTCCACTATCCACCTTTATGTGTACCGGGAAATCGGTTATTGAATTGTTGGCAAGATAGAATTCAAATGCGGTCAAGAAATCGGAACTAAACACCTCTGGTTCAAGTTTATACTGAACTATTTCGGCAATGGTTTCAATGCCCGGATTCATGACCATAATGGGCAATTGAATATTATTTTCGCGCAAATGAATGGCTTCGTCGGTAAATGCAACTGCCAGATAATCAACATTGTGGTGTTGTAAGAGGTTGGCCAATTCAAACGATCCTGTTCCATATCCAAACGCCTTGAGCATGGCTATAATTTTGGTTTCCGGTTTTAAAATTGAACGAAAAACCCGCAAGTTGGACACCATAGCATCGAGGTTTACATCCATTACTGTTCGATGTTGTCGGTCTTGCAATAACCGATCAACTCGTTCGAAGCGAAACACTCGACTTCCTTTCAACAAAACAATGGCGTTTTGCGGAGGCAATGCTTCAAAATGATTCAGCAGATCTTGTGTGGTTTCAAAAAACAGCGAATTGGTAGTAAACAGATGTTGATAGGCTTTAATCTGTGGACCAACGCCTATTAGCTGATCAAATCCATGATAATCAACAATTTTAGCCACTCGTTCGTATAAAGCACTCATTGCCAGACCACTTTGAACAATGTCGCTCACAACCACAATTTTATGTTGCGCCTGATTCTGATACGCCAAAAACTCAAGCGACGATTGGAGTGAAATTAAATCCGAGTTGTAACTGTCATTAATGATTGTGCATCCGTTTCGACCCTTTTTCATGTCCATCCGCATATCGATGCTTTGTAACAATGCAATTCGCAGCGCAATAATTTTCAAATCGATGCCTAGAAAACACATCACAGCGATCGTATGTCCAGCATTTTGAATCGATGCTGAATCACGAAATGGAATTGTCATTGTGGCATGTTTCCCCGCTATGGTAACGGATATCTTTGTGTGACTTGACGAGAACATCTCGGTTTCGATGAAAACATTATCCGTTGAATTTTTACCCCAAGTGTAAAATTGTTTTTTTGGATAAATGGCACGCATCGCCTCCAAGGTTGGAAGATCGTCCGATGCCATAATTATTGTTTTAGAATTGCGAAACAGAATGGCTTTTTCCTGAAGCTTTTGGCTTTTGTCGATAAAATTCTCTTGGTGCGCATCCCCCAAATTAGTGAAAACCCCAATAGTTGGATTTATAATGGGCTCTAAACAAGCCATTTCACCCGGCTGAGAGATTCCAGCCTCAAAAATAGCCAGTTCGGTATGAACCGACAGATCCCAAACCGAAAGGGGAACTCCAATTTGAGAGTTGTAACTTTTAGGACTTCGGGTTATTACAAAATCGGCATTTAAACATGAATTAATCCACTCTTTAACGACTGTTTTTCCATTGCTTCCGGTTATTCCAATCACTGAACACGAAAATCGTTGACTGTGAATTGAGACCAATTTCTGCAATGCCATCAAGGTGTCGTCAACCACCACAACGCCTATATTATCGGGAATGGGTTCATCAAAAGGCCATGAACTAACCAAAAAAGATTGGATTCCGCGATCAATCAGCTCGTTAATATATTTGTGTCCATCGCCCGATTCGCCTTTCAAAGCAACAAACAAAACCGAATTGGTAAAACGTAACGTTCTTGAATCGGAAAGCAGATGCGAAACGGTAAGGTCTTCTTTGCCAAACAATTGACCTCCAACAATATCGGCAATTTCCCGTAATGAATATATCATAATTGCGCTTTTAGTGCTAAATTAAAGCATTGGCGGCATAGTGGTTCGTAAGTATCCGACTCGCCAATTTGAACCAGTTTTTCGCTCCCACCAAAACGGTGTGAAAAACTGGCCAAAGAGCCACAGCGAACGCAAATGGCGTGTACTTTGGTTACATATTCGGCTTTAGCCATTAATGGTGGAATTGGTCCAAAAGGTCGGCCTAAAAAATCGAGATCCAAACCCGCCACAATCACCCTAATCCCCTGATTTGCAAGTGTATCGCACACTTCAATGATCCCCTTATCAAAAAATTGCGCCTCGTCGATTCCCACAACTTTCACATCCGAAGTCAACAAGAGAATGTTTCCCGACGAATCAACCGAAGTTGATCGAATGGCGTTGGCGTTGTGCGAAACCACCTCCTCGCTAGAGTAGCGGTCGTCGATGCGGGGCTTAAATATTTCGACCTTTTGCTTTGCATATTGAGCCCTGCGCAATCGGCGAATTAACTCCTCCGTTTTACCGGAAAACATACTGCCAACAATTACTTCAATCCATCCCGACTTTTGTGGTTCGCTCAAATGTATGTTGTGGTGCATAATAAATCAGTGTTGTAAATGTATTTTTCAAAAGTACAAATATCGATTTTATTTGCCTAGTAACGCCTCGTTTTTTTATTCAATTAACAAACAAAGTGCGTAAAACTTCAATTTAGTTACCTTTGCCTTGGCAATTACAAAACATACATTAAACTTAAATTATAGCTTTTATAATGAATAGATCCCCAAAAGAATACTACTTAACTGAAAATAAAGCTATTGAGAATGAGTTGATCAAAATAAAGCAAACTATTTCGCATCTTTTTTTTGGACGACTTACAACGTTTATAGCCATAATAGTTTTCCTTGTATTGTATGTACAACAACGGGAAAACGCACTTTTTCTTCTTGGTTTAATATTTAGCACCATCCTGTTTTCTATTGCCGTGCGAATTGATCAAAAAAAGGTATCGAGGGAAAAATATCTTTTGCATCGCAAAAAGGTGATTGAAATCGAATTGGGTTTCCTCAATCACGAATTTCAAAACAACGATTCGGGCACTGAATTTGAAAGAAACAACCTCCATCTGTCCGTCGATTTTAATCTTTTTGGACCCAAGTCTCTATTTCAATATTTAAATCGAACATCGACCTATATTGGCCGCCGAAAACTAGCACAAAGAATTAGTGCCCCCAACAAAAACATCGACCAAATCAAGGAACAACAAAAATCAATTAAAGAGTTGTCGGGCAAGTCTTCATTTGCAATCAACTTCAGAACTCTGGGTCTGTATATTCATGAAAAAGGAAACGAAATAGAAGATATTGAGGCGTGGATTTCGCAAAACAATCGTTCGACAACAACAATGCAAATTTTGCGTTTTTTGATTCCCGTATTTAATCTAAGTTGCTTTGCCCTAGCCATTTTCGGATTCATTCCCCCCAGTTTAATTGTAATTCCAATTGTTTTAAGTCTAACAATTGTTGCCCTATATACTCGAAAAATAAATATAGCCCATTCAAAAGTGGGGAAAAAAGCACAGGCACTGAAGCTCTATTCATCGTTGCTAAAAGAGATTGAAAACGGAGAATTCCAATCTTCGCTTTTAATAAAAAGCCAAGCGCTGTTAATATCCGATAAAAACAGGTCAAGCGTCTCCCTTACAGCACTTTTTAAACTTTTAAATGCCTTTGATATCCGATATAACTTTATTCTATCCATTATTTTAAACTCCATTTTCCTATTCGATTTACACGTTTATTGCAAACTAATTCGATGGAAAAAAGCCCATAAAAACATTATTCCACAATGGTTTGAATGCCTTGCAGAATATGATGCACAAATCAGCCTTGCAACATTTACCTTCAACAACCAAAATTTGGTTTGCTTTCCCACGCTCGTAGATTCAGAATCGTTTTTGTATTGTGCCATTGAAATGGGACATCCGTTGTTGCCTCATAATGAGCGAGTTTGTAACGATTTTGGGATCAATAACAATCCAAATATTTCAATTATTACGGGAGCCAATATGGCAGGAAAGAGCACCTTTTTGCGCACCCTTGCAACAAACTTCATTTTAGGAATGACTGGTGCCCCCGTATGTGCAAAATCGTTTGAATTTACGCCTTGCGACATAAAATCGAGCATCAAAATCGAGGATTCGCTCTCAAAAAATGAGTCCTATTTTTACGCTGAACTCCTTCGTATAAAAGAGATTTTAGAACATGTTAAAGCCAACCCAAAAACCTTGGTAATTCTGGACGAAATATTGCGCGGAACAAATACCAAAGACAAACAATTGGGTTCAATAGGGCTCATAAAACAACTTATTAGCCTCAATGCCGTTGTTCTGATAGCAACCCACGACCTTTCCATGGGCGAAATGGAACACGACTATCCGGAAATTGTCCATAATTTTTGCTTCGAAGTGGAACTCAATAACAATGACCTAATTTTTGACTATAAGATAAAACCTGGTATTAGTAAAAAATTGAACGCCTCTTTTTTAATGAAAAAAATGGGGATTATTTCCTAATCTAATAATCAGAAAATCGAGAATACAACGTTCATACTTCGTCTGAAAGGAACAAATATCATACTGTTAAACGAATATAAATGAGTAATTTAACTAAAAGCGCCCCATACAAAATCGGATTTATAGCCCTCTTTCTGATTTTTGTTATTCCAATAAAAGCACAGACATTGCCAATACCGGTAATAGACTCACTTACAGTGATCAACGACCATGAAATTCAATTTGCATGGCACGTTGAAAACGATTCAAGAATTAACCGATTTGTAATTTACAAAAAGCAACCCGAAGGAAGTGGATTCATTGCCTTTGACACAATATCAAACACCCTGCCCTTTACATACACCGTTCATCAATCGAACATAGGGTTTCAACAATGGCAGTACACAATTGCCGCAATGAGCAATACCGACAGTCTCTCAAATTTAGCAACCTTTCACGGCAATATGGTGCTCTCTTTTTTAGATTTTAACGTTTGCGATCCAAGTATCAATGTGCAATGGAATCAATATATTGGAGCCAACAATATTGAATACACTGCCGTTTGTATATTGGAAAACGAAATCTTCGATCAACACGAAGTAGGAACGAACCGAACAGGAAATCTTGATCTTATGTATGGAAAAGAACACAAAATTGCAGTTCGAGCGGCATGGGACGGAGGAAGCTCAATATCGGCATTCAGAACTTATGTGGCTGATTCCATTCGGATCGATCCCAATATATCAATTACACGTATCGAAGATACAAACAGTGAATACGTTATCAACCTAAAAAACAGAGCAGCACAGCACAGAGATTCTATTTATATTGAACTTTACTCCCCCGAAACAGAAACACCGTATAACCAATATGCGTTTTCTCCCGAACAAAAAGACATTATTGAAGTTTCAGTTCCAAAAACAATTCCAATTACAGAAATAAAAACGCACCTATCCGACAGTTGTCAAAACAAATACAATAACGGTAAAAAAGTAGGCACCATCAATGTAACGGCAACTGACGAAACAACGCATATTCGACTACAATGGAATACGGTTAACCACGTTAACAACTTAACGTACTCGCTCTATAGCGATACTGAATTTATTGCCAATTTAGGAACAGGGAACACGTACGAACACCCGCTAAATTCGGGTTCCTATGATTCCGACAAAATCTGTTTTCAAATTTTAGCCTCCAACGATACCATTGAAATTCTAAGCAATACAGTCTGTTTGACCTTAACCGACGATTTAATTTGGCCCAATGCATTTACGCCCAATGGCGACGGTTTTGACGACCAATTTGGGCCAGTAGTTAGTCGGTTTTTCCCAGAAAGCTATACGCTCCTGATATTTAACAAAAATGGACTCCTCCTTTTTAATTCAAGCTCGGTAGATAAAAAATGGAGTGGCGAATTCAATGGTAAACTAGTCCAACAAGGAGGATACATCTGGCAATCGGAATATTCAATTGCTGGCAAAAGATACAAGAAACAAGGTATAGTTAATATTATCTATTAAACGGATATGAAAGATAATAATCGATATAAAAAGTTGTATTAAATGAAATATTAGAACGCCAAAACTGGAATTAAAATATTGAGAATTTGTTCAATGCGGTAAAAACTTACAACTCTTTATTGGCTTTTAATGTTTTTTAGCGATATTTGAAGGATAAATAAGATAAAGAATTGATTAGACATACTCATCTATTCGTTACAATATTAATCGTTCCGTATTTTCGAAATTAAGGAGAAAGCAAGATGTCAAAGTTTTTTAAGAATCTGAATATCAACGGGCAAATGTTGCTCTATGTATTAGGCACAACGTTGTTAATTTTTATCCTTTCCATTGGGTACATTAGTTATAGTTCACATCAAATGGCGTACAAAGAGTCCGTAGCCTTGGCTAAAAAGATTTGTCAATCTTCAGCTCAAGATGTTGAAAAAGAACTTAATAGAAACATGGATATTGTACGAACCCTTGCTCAAACCAACAGTGCTTTTTATATGCTTCCTGAGAATCAGTGGAAGCCACTTTTTATTCAAATGTATCGCAATGTTTATGAAGAAAACCCACAATTTTATAAGCTTTGGGACAGTTGGGAACTAAGATTCATTGATTCAACCTACAAAAAAGATCACGGTCGATTTGTAATTACCTATTTCAAAGAAAAAAATGCAATTAAATACCACACAATACACCGTAGTATGGATGTCGATCCGCCCCTATATGCAAAAATAAAACGTGAAGCCACCGAGTCAATTTGGGAACCATATTGGGACGTTTTTGCCGACGATGTTACAGAGAAAAAATTCATGACAAGTATGTCGGTGCCCCTTCTATTTAAAGGTGAATATATGGGTATTGTAGCCATTGATATTACCATGGATAAAATTCAAGAGATTGTTGGTAAAATCAAACCATTTGAAGGGAGTTATGCTTTTCTGCTCTCCAATCAATCCACATTTGTAAGCCATCCATCCCTTGAAATTGTGGGTAAATCAATAAGCGAATACGTTCCAGAACTTGATTTAGAATACAAACTTACCGAACGAATTAAAAATGGCGAAACAATTGAAATAGCAACCAAAGACCCTGAAACAAACCAAGAAACATTTGTTGTTTTTTATCAAGTTCAAATAGGTCGTACAAAAACGCCCTGGTCCATTGGAATAACTATACCAACTAAAGTAATTTTAGCCGATGCCAATCGTAGTTTTATGATCAGCATGATTGTAGCGTTGCTCGGATTAATTATCCTTACCATTGTCATTGTGCGCATTGCACGCTCCATTAGTCAACCCATGCAACATACAACCGCAATGTTGAAAAAAATGGCATTGGGAGATATTGATTCCGTTGAAAAATTGGAACTTCTAAGAGAAGATGAAATTGGACAAATGTCTGAATCTCTAAACAGACTTATTGAAGGACTGGATAGAACTGCGCATTTTGCCCGAGAAATCGGAAATGGAAATCTAAACCAAGAGTTTCACCTATTAAGCGACGATGACGTACTTGGGAATGCATTAATCGACATGAGACAAAGTCTGAAACACGCTGAACAAGAAGAAGATAAGCGAAAAATTGAAGATGAAAAACAACGTTGGACAACAGAAGGAATTGCAAAATTTGGCGAAATCCTTCGTAACTACAACAACGACCTTAAAGATCTATCGTTCCATTTGATGTCAAATTTAGTCAATTACCTCAAAGCAAACCAAGGAGCATTATTTGTTGTAAACGATGACGATGAGCAAGGAAATATCTATCTGGAGATGACGAGCGCCATCGCATACAACAAGGAAAAATATGTAAAAAAACGAGTCAAAATTGGCGAGGATTTAGTTGGAAGAGCAGCGCATGAAAAACTAACTATTTTCATGACCGATATCCCCGAAGATTACATCGAAATTACTTCGGGCATGGGAACTGCAAACCCGCGATGCTTGGTAATTGTGCCCGTTTTACTGAACGAGCAAGTGTATGGAGTGATTGAACTTGCATCATTTAACGTTTTAGAACAATATCAAATTGAGTTTATCGAGAAAATAGGACAAAGTGTTGCATCCACAATTTCAAGTGTGCGCATAAACGAAAAAACCCAAAAACTGCTTCGACAATCGCAACAACAACGTGAGGAGCTATCGGCACAAGAAGAAGAGATGCGACAAAACTTGGAAGAACTTCAAGCAACACAAGAAGAATCGGCTCGAAAGGAATTTGAAATGCGCGGTTTAATTAAGGCACTCAGCGCATCAACATACACCATTGAATACGATTTAAATGGTCGAATAATTGCCGTTAACGATGCCGTGGCCCAACTTTTCGGACTCAGTAAAGACCAAATTGTAGGCACATATCACAAAGATGGATCCGACTTCAGAAAACTTGAGCCAGAAGCCTACGAATCATTCTGGAACGATTTACGCAATGGAATTCCACGAAAAGAGATTTCGCATTTAATGTACAACGGACGTGAAATTTTCCTATCGGAAACATATACCCCAATATTTGACGATGACGAAAAACCATACAAAGTACTTAAAATTGGTTTCGACATAACGGATTTAAAGAAGAAAAACACAGAAGTTAATAGTGCAAACTCAGAAATAGAAGCATTACAGAAACAAGTGGAAAAACAAAATGCTGAACTTGAATCGCTTCGAAACAGCTTGAAATCAACACAAAACAACCCTCAAGCACCAGAAAAACAAGAGATAACGTTAGATTTGATTGTGCCCAAAGGAGAGAATCTAATTGATGGGTCGCCGGATCTTCTGACCAGCATCAACGAAATCGATGAACAACACGACAGAATAATAATGTTGACAAACCAATTGTATGAAGCGTTTGTTCAAGAAAAATCGAAGAAGGAGATAAAAGAACTCCTCAAAAACTTGGCCGATTTCACGGCATATCATTTTAGTAACGAAGAGCGATATTTCAAACAATTTGGGTACGAAAATGCAATATATCACATTCAAGAACACCGATTATTTATCGATAAAATTAACGATTTCAGAAAAGCATATCAAACAGGCAAAAACTTTGATACGGCGGAAATTATGGTATTCATGAAACAATGGATCGAAAACCATTTTGGAGAAACCGATCAAGACTTTATTCAGCTTTTTATTGAAAATGGATTATAAAAAATAGGCAAAAACCGCATTTTGAGAAAAGAACAAATAAAATATAAAAAATATTTCTATTTTTGCCAAAGAGACACGTAAGAACAAACGAATACAAAACCTAAAAACATGGAGAAAAACGAGAATACGGGGTATGGTAAAGAGAGGGATGAAATTTTCTCGAAAGCAGTGAGAGCGGGAAAAAGAACCTACTTCTTTGATGTTAAATCGACACGGAAAAACGACTATTATCTGACGATTACAGAAAGCAAAAAGAAATTCGAAGACGATGGTAGCCACAGTTACGAAAAACACAAGCTTTTTCTTTACAAAGAGGACTTTGAGAAATTTACCGAAGGACTTGAAGAGGTGTTTGGCTATATAAAAGAAAATCTTGATTCACAAGATTCTACCACAGAATTAACGGAAATTAATTCAGAAGAGAAATTCACCAATGTCGAATTTGACGATTTAGACAAATAAACATTATAAAACATTCTCTCATCAATGAGAGACAATCAATTTTAAAAGCGACGTGTTTTCTATTAAAATACGGTCGCTTTTAATTATATACTGATAATCAAGCATTAACACAAACACAAAATGTACTATATAGGAGCACACGTTAGTGCAGCAGGCGGAGTGGAAAATGCTCCCATAAATGCACATAAACTAAACGCCAATGCATTCGCACTGTTTACAAAAAATCAACGACAATGGGTTGCAAAACCACTAACTACCGAGAGCATTGAGAAATTCAAACAATATTGCGAACAGTATAATTTTGACAAAAATCAAATTCTACCGCACAATAGTTACCTTACTAATCTGGGACATCCCCAAGAAGAACCTCTTCAAAAATCACGAGCTGCTTTCTTAGACGAAATGCAACGATGCGAACAACTGGGATTAACAAAACTCAATTTTCATCCCGGAAGCCATCTCAAAGAGATATCCGAAGAAGAATCGTTACTTAAAATTGCGGAAAGCATTAATTGGGTTCTTGAAAAAACAAATGGTGTAACGGCAGTTATTGAAAACACATCGGGTCAAGGATCTAACTTAGGATACAAATTTGAACACCTCCAATTCATAATCAACCATGTTCAAGACAAAAGTCGAATTGGAGTTTGTATCGATACCTGCCATGCTTTTACTAGTGGTTACGATTTAGCAACTGCCACTGGTTGGAAAAAAACGTGGGACGATTTTGATCAAATTGTTGGATTCAAATACCTTTTGGGAATGCATATCAACGACACAAAAAAAGAGCTGGGCAGCCGGGTTGACAGACACGCTCCATTGGGAGACGGATTGCTCGGACTAGAAACTTTTAAACGTTTAATGAACGATTCCCGATTTGAAAACATCCCTCTAGTTCTGGAAACTCCCGAAGACGACAAGTGGCAAGAAGAGATCGCTCTGCTACGATCCTTTATTTCGAAATAAAACCATAAAAAACTCAGCACACAAGAAAAACTACACATAAAAAACTCGACAATCCCCAAACCGTAAAAAAATGAAGAAAACTTCAAATTCAAAATTTCTGCGATTTGTAGAACGAGGAGGAAATGCCCTGCCTCATCCGGCATCGCTATTCTTATTATTAGCCGTGCTTATATTAATTCTTTCCTCCATTGGACACTTTTTCGACTGGACAGCAATTCACCCGGCAACCGGAGAAAGCGTTTCCATCGTAAATTTATTGTCAAAAGATGGATTACACAGGATCCTACTTGAAATGGTGGATAACTACACCGGGTTTGCCCCATTGGGAATCGTTATGGTAGCGTTGCTGGGAATTGGAATCGCCGAAAGTAGCGGTTTAATTGGAGCCGTTATCAGACTATTGGTTCTTAAATCGCCAAAAAGCACAATTACCTTTGTGATTGTACTTGCCGGAATACTCTCAAACATGGCATCAGACCTCGGTTACGTGTTGATAATTCCACTCGGCGGAATCATTTACCACTCCCTTGGAAGACATCCAATTGCAGGTATGGCGGCTGCATTTGCTGGCGTATCAGGTGGATTTAGTGCTAATTTTTTCATCGGCACAATCGATCCACTTCTTGCAGGCTTATCCACCGAAGCTGCCCGCATTATTGATCCCACGTACTACGTTTTGCCTACTGCAAATTACTACTTTATGGCAGTATCAACCTTTATTATTGCATTTGCAGGAACATGGGTGACGCATCGATTTGTTGAACCTTTCTTAGGAAAATATACCGGTGATGTTAAACCGGAAACCATTCAACGACTCACTCCAAGAGAGAAAAAAGCAGTAAAGTGGACCATTTTTGTAGCTGGAATTTGGCTTCTACTGATCTTTATTGGACTCTTTCCTGATCATGGATTTCTCAGAGCAGCCGATAACTCAATACTCCACTCCCCGATTCTTAAAGGATTTATTGCTGTGCTGTTTTTTGTTGCTGCAACCATGGGAATTGTTTACGGCTTTATAACTGGACAATTCAAAAGTGATTCGGACGTGGTAAAAGGGATGGTCGATAGCTTTAAAACCTTAGTTGCGTTTCTTGTACTTGTTTTTTTTGCAGCACAATTTGTAGCCTACTTCAAATGGAGCAATTTAGGACTTGTTTTTGCAATAAAAGGAGCATCGGCACTGCAGGCTGCAAACATTGGTTTAATTCCACTGCTTATAATGTTTATTCTTTTTTCGGGATTTATAAACCTATTTATGGGAAGTGCATCGGCAAAATGGGCCATATTGGGGCCTGTTTTTATTCCCATATTTATGCTACTGGGATATTCCCCAGAATTATCGCAAGCAGTATTCCGAATTGGAGATAGTATCACGAATATTATATCACCCATGATGAGTTTCTTTGCCCTTATTATTGTCTATTTTGAAAAATATGATAAAAATGCTGGAATCGGAACACTCATTTCAACAATGTTGCCTTATTCAATTGCATTTACTATTGCTTGGACTATTCTTATTGTTATTTGGGTATTATTCGCCCTACCACTAGGACCGGGAGCGGGAATATTCTATCATCCTTAAAAAAACAAACTATGACCACATTTAAAAATAAACTTTGTTGGGTTACTGGAGCGTCGTCAGGAATTGGCGAAGCAATTGCCATTGAACTTGCCAAAGAGGGCGCACATTTGCACCTTTCGTCGAATCAACCCAAGGAACTTGAAGAGGTAAAAACCCGATGTTTACAATACACATCAGTATGTCACACCTCGGTTTTCGACCTTTCAAACCCTGACGAGGTAAAGGAATCAGCAAAAACGGCTATTGAAAAATATGGTGCCGTTTATCTTTTAATTAACAACGGAGGAATTAGCCAGCGCTCCGAAATTATAGATACCTCCATTGAAATGCACCGTAAAATAATTGAGATCGATTTTTTCTCATATCTCATTATTACAAAGACCGTTCTACCTTCGATGATCGAAGCGGGCGAAGGTTTTATAGCTGCAACAAGTAGCATTTCAGGAAAATTTGGATTTCCGCTTCGCTCTGCCTACGCATCAGCAAAACACGCCATTCAAGGATTTTTTGAAACACTCCGCATTGAAATGGTACGGCACAATATTTCAGTCACAATTGCCTATCCGGGTCGAGTAAACACAAAAATATCGATGAACGCCTTAAAAGCCGATGGCACTGCCCATGGTACAATGGATGCTGGACAAGCAGGTGGAATATCCGCCGAAAAATGTGCAAAGCGATACATAAAAGCCATAAAACGTAAAAAACCGGAAGTGCTAATTGGAAGTAAAGAGTTACTCATGGTACCCATTAAACGTTTTTTCCCGCGTATATTTTTCAAAATAGTTGGCAACATTAAATCTACGTAAGGAATCCACACATAGTTAAATTGCTATCAATAAGCATTTTATATTCATTGAGGCCTTACTTGAAAGAACATTACTCCTAAGTAAGGCTTTTTTAATATATCACTAGAATTTCCAAAAAACGTTGCACTACAAAATGGAACAGAACAGGTTTTACGAAAAGCGATACTTTGTACACATGGCATACCATGGCTACAACTACCATGGTTGGCAACGTCAAATAAATGCAACTTCCGTTCAACAAATTATGGAGGAGAGTTTAACCAAATTACTGCGGTCGAAAATCACCTGTTTGGGTTGTGGAAGAACCGATGCCATGGTGCATGCAAGCCAATATTTTTTTCATTTCGACTTCGGGCCGATGTTGCCTAGCAATCTCCTATTTACGCTCAACAAAGTATTGCCCGACGATATCGCCGTTCTCGATATTT
>JAQVXQ010000047.1 GCA_028709085.1 Salinivirgaceae bacterium
ATTTTCTGCGAAAACATATTGTCGGGGAAATGGAAATCCAATGATCGGATTCCATCGGTCAGAGACGTTGCCGTGTCAATGGAGGTAAACCCAAATACAGCAATGCGTTCCTACGAGTTCTTGCAAAACAAAGAGATTATTTTCAACAAACGAGGAATTGGCTATTTTGTAAGCGAGCAAGGGCACGACAAAGCACTGGAGTACAAGCGCGAAGAGTTTTTGAATAAAACGGTTCCCGAGTTTTTCCGAAACATGTATTTGCTTGGAATAAAATATGAGGAGATGGAGCTATATTACAAAAAATCGATTCTCTAAATAGTCTTTGCAAGAATGATTTTAAAATCGAAAACGATCATTGAAAAATTAATTGTAAATAATATTCCTTGTCCTGACACTAGTTAACAGATTAAAATTTGGTAAAAAATCAATCCAAACTCCCTTTAGGAATGGGGTAAATTTGGATTGATTTTCAACATTCTCCCTTTAGGAATCTGGATAAAAATGCGGAAAATAGGATCTGTTAAAGCAGAACGAATAGAAAAAGAGATAAAAGTTTCGTAACTTTTCCAAAAAATAAGAATGGGACAAGGAGTATATAAAATCCGAAAAAGATGGTTAGTCTTTGTAAATTGTATTCAATCTGAGAGTTGTGCTACATGCTAAAAAAACACGCTGAAGGCATGTTCGTTATTAAGACAAGTAAAATTTAAACCCTGTATATTATGGAACAAAAAACAAAACTAATGACCTTGATTTTATTCTTGATTTTGACAGCAGTATCATGTGACCGTCCGAATTGCCATAATAATAATCCGATATTCGAGAAATATGAAATTAGCTCTGTGGATTATAAAACAGAATTGATACAACAGATTGAAAAAATTGGACAACAGAATCTGACATTTTGGTTTGAAAGTTATATCAAAGAAAATGAAAAGGAGTATATAATTGTCAACATACAGCATGATTCACTATGTGCAAAAGGCAAGATTCTGGTTAATGACTGGAATAAAATTGAAGGAATAAGAAGAACAAATGGACAAAGTTATTCTGGAGCAGAATTACAGGGACTGACTTTTAATGTTGAAAAAGACTCGAATAAAATAGAACTCGTTTACAATGATTTAATTCGGATTGTAGATTAATAAAAACTGTAAAAATCACGAGAGTAAGACAAGGAATATGATTCACAAGGGATTCAGCGTTTTTCTAGCGTTTTCACCCCCATCAATTTTTGATGGGGAACTTGATCGGTTTGAAGCCCGCAATCCCTTACGGAATACGATACGTTGCGAAGGATTTATAAAACTTCATCCTAACTAAACGACATTGATTTACGATTCCTTGAAACAACCATGCTGAAACGACAATTTAAACACAAAAGTAAATAAGGAAATCAACCAAGTCATTAATTATCAGACAAAATCTGATGTAAAACCACCCCCGAGTTGGTTGAATAATAATAATAATAATAATAGCTTGAGGTGCAACCCGGAAAAAGAAACAGTTCCTAGATTTTTTGGAATCGTAAAAGAGTTCAACATACTGACAGACAAATAATAACATAAAAACAAACAGATGAAAACAAGCAATCGAATTTTACTCACATCATTGGCCGTCATAATTGTATTAATGACAGCGGTAGCCATTATTTTCAAAACAAAAACAAAAGACCTTTTTATTGAAGGCGATGGGAATATTATAACCCAGGAACGAACCTTTGAACCTTTTGATAAATTAACTATTGAAGGAGGACTTGAGGTTGAATATATTATAGGGGAATCGAATTCACTAGCCATTGAAGCGGATTCAAATTTAATGCAGAACATTGAAACCAGCCTCATTGAAGGAACACTTAGGATTAAAAACAACACGTCGATCCGCAAACAGATCTCCTGTAAACTTACTGCTCCCATGGTAAAAGAGATTACAATTTCGGCGGGTGCTGAATTAACATCAAAAGATACAATCCAAACCGGAATGCTCAATTTTACAGTTAATGCAGGAAGTTCATTTGCGTTAACGGGGAACTTCGACACCCTAGTTTCAGCCATTAACGCAGGAAGCAAAGCCACCTTAATTGGCACATGCAAAGCGATGGAAGTATCTGTAAATGCAGGAAGTAAGCTTTATGCTTTCGGGTTAATTACGGATCACCTAATTGTGGAGGCGAATGCGGGATCAAATGCCCTTGTGAATAGCAAAGAGCTGGAAGCATCGGCATCGGCAGGCTCCTCAATTCGCTATAAAGAGGGCGCAATTCTTAAAAACATTGAGACTTCGGCTGGCGGATCAATTAAATCGAAAAAAGGAGATTGACAATAACCTTGACAGGGTTATGCAATGTAGAGACACGATGTTGGATATTTGTAGAGACACGAAGCATCGTGTCCCTTATTATTTCCAGACACGAAGCATCGTGTCTCTACAAATATCCCGAAATAATTTCACGACGACGAAACTCGGCACACGTAATACCAACAGCAACACCAACATTCAACGACTCCATATCACGGCCATTGGGAGGAAACGAAGGAATTAAAAGGCGTTGGTCCGAAAGGATCGAGATCTCGGGTCGAACGCCATGCGATTCGCTCCCAAAAATCAGCATACTATTGCTTGCTATCTCTTGATCATAAATGGAAGTTCCTCCCAATTCGGTGGTAAATATGGCGGATTGATTTCCATTTTTCATCTTGGTAATAAAATCGGGCAAATCCCCATAAATCACCTGGGTTCGAAACAACGCTCCCATGGATGATTGCACCACTTTTGGGGAGTAGCAATCGACACAATCGGCAGAACAAAATACAAATCGAATGCCATACCAATTTGCGATTCTTAAAATAGTGCCCATATTTCCTGGATCACGAACACCATCGAGTCCAATGGTAAGCCCTATTTTTGAATCAAGAAATATAGAATCACACGCATCAAACGAAGGCATTTCGACCACGGCAAGGATCTTGTTTGGCGTTTTTAGAAATGAAATCCGATGCAGCTCTTTCTCCGATATTGGACGAATTGGAACCTTCGTTTTATGAGAAAATCCATCCGTTGCAAATAAATCTTTTATTATATAATTGGAATCCAATAACTCCAAAACAAGCTTCTCCCCCTCTACCACAAAAAGCTGATTATCAATTCTATACTTCTTTATTTCCAGGGATTTTATAAACTTAATTTCAGATACACTAATCATACATTTTCACTTTTTGGGTTATTAGATTGGTAAATTTCTTGGAATACTCAAACTTTACACGCTTTTTCATTAAATTTACGGCGCAAAGATATAAATATACCGTGCATAAAATTTCAAAAAACAGCTTTTTTATACTAACTGCCTCATTACTAATACTGGCAAGTTGTCGGACAACTCGATTTGTTCCCGACAACCAATACCTTCTTGAAAAAGTAATTATAAAATGTGACAATCGGCAAATAAACACCGACGAATTAATGGGCTTTGTGCAACAAAAAAGCAATAAAAAGGTCGCCTATTTTCTTCGATTGCATTTGCATGTTTATAATATATTTAGCAACGAAAAAGACAAAGGATTCATAAATTGGATTGGAAAAACTGTTGGTGAGGAGCCTGTGATTTATGACCGTTTCCTTACACAAAAATCCATCACTCAATTAAAAATCCACTTAGCAAACAGAGGTTTCTACGATGCTGAAATTAAAGATAGCATAGTGTTTGGGGATCGAAGCGTAACTGTATATTATATTATCAAATCAAACGAAGCTTATCTTATTAATGAAAATAAATACAAAATCAGCAATCCAATTATTGATTCATTAATAATGTCCGACACAGCTAATTCAGTGATAAAACGCAACGATTTATTTGATATTAAGCTTTTTGACACGGAGCGACAACGAATTACACGTTTTATGAAAGAACGTGGATATTACTTCTTCAGCCCTTCTGCAATCAACTATATTGCGGATACTACAGTATTCCCAAACAGAGTAAATGTTACAACCAAAATTGGTTATAAAGGAACCAAAAACAACATCGAAGAAAACACGATGGTTACTAGGCCATGTTATATTCGCGATATTATCATATACCCCTCCTTTGATCCAAAACGTGCAATAATTGAAGGCGAGGAATACAGTAATAAATTTGACACGCTCCAAATCGAGGACTACACATTTTTAATGCATTCCGATCAAATTATTAAAACGGATGTAATTTTAAAAGCCCTCTCCATATCTGAAAATGATAAATACGATATTCGAAAAGTGGAAGAGACGCATAAATACCTCAACTCAATCGGGTTTTTTAAATTAATAAATATCCGTTTCGATCAACCCAAAAACTTATCGGACACTGCCCACTCAGTAAATTGTATAATGCAACTCACCCCATTCACAATCCAATCATATACCGTTGAATTGGAAGCGAGTAACTCTGGAAACAACTACGAAACAGCCATTAACCTAGCCTATCAACACAGAAATATATTTCATGGCGCCGAAATGTTAAACCTAAAGATTAAAGGCGCGTCTCAAATTGTTACAGAAGGAGTTAGTGCTGAAACTGAAAATAAATACCGCTTTAACTCCTTTGAATATGGAGCCGAAGCAAGTATCGATTTCCCAAAGTTCTTTATGCCTTTTGTGAAAAGTTACTTTTATAAAAAACACCATCCTAAAACATCAACAGGAGCTGGCTATAATTATCAAAACCAACCAAACTATACCCGTACAATCTTGAAAGGAAATTTTGGGTACTTTTGGAATAGCAGTAAAAACTTTAGACATGTTGTAAATCCAATTGAGTTAAACTCCGTTCGTTTCCCACTTATGGATTCCAGCTATTTAGCCAATAATCTGTATCGACAAAAAGACTTTGACAACTTTTTCATCTCATCGGCTTGGTATAGCTTGATTTTTAGCAATCAAGAACTACGCTCAGCAAGAGATTATATTTACTTTAAATACAATATAGAATTTGCCGGCAATCTGCTGACTGCTTTTTATAAACTGACCAACCAAACCATGGTGGATGGAAGCTATGCGATTGATCCTCAAACAAAAATCGCACAATTTGCAAAAACCGATGTCGACTTCCGATACTACAGCATTCTAAATAGAAGCAACAAATTAGTATATCGGGTTTTTATTGGAGCGGGTATCCCATACGGGAATACTCAAAATATGCCCTTTGTGAAACAATATTCAGCTGGCGGTGCTGCCGATATCAGAGCATGGCAGGTTGGACGGTTGGGGCCTGGAACTTTTGTAGACACCACCCTATATCCCAACCAAACAGCAAACTTTAAACTCATTGGTAATCTAGAGTACCGTTTTCCTCTCTTTTGGATGATTGAAGGGGCTCTATTTGTAGATGTTGGGAATATCTGGTCAATTAACAGAAAGGAACAGCGTGAAGCTACAATATTCAAATTTAACCGCTTTTACAAAGAATTAGCAGTGGGTAGCGGTGCCGGAATTCGTATCGATCTTGATTTTCTTTTGGTTAGAATAGATGGAGCTTTAAAAGTTCGGAATCCGTCACCAAAAGAAAATTCAGGGTGGATTCCATTTAATGAAAAATATACATGGAACGATTTTCAACTTCATATTGGAATTGGATATCCTTTCTAATAAAAATACATTAACATGAAAAATCTCTCTAACACGGAAAAACGAGGTTCCTTTGGAAGTAAATTTGGAGTAATTGCAGCTGCTGCAGGATCGGCAGTTGGCTTAGGCAATATATGGAAATTCCCATACATCGCTGGTCAAAACGGAGGAGGAGCCTTTCTTTTGGTCTATTTAGTATTACTCATTGCAATTGGAGCTCCAATAATGATCTCCGAATTTATGATTGGAAGAGAAACTCGTAAGAATCCCGTTGGAGCATTCAAAATATTAGCTCCCACCTCAAGTTGGAAATGGGTGGGAATAATGGGTGTAATCGCATCTGTTTTTATATTAGCATTTTATAGCACCGTAGCGGGATGGACATTAGAATATATTCGCCTTGCCGTTACAAATCAATTTCTAAACCTAGATAGTGAAAGTCTAAGACTATTATTCCAAAACTTTACGGCAAGTCCCACCCTACCCATCTTCTGGCAAATCCTATTTCTATTTCTCACATGCATTATTGTTATGGCTGGCATAGAAAAAGGAATTGAGCGATACGCAAAATACTTAATGCCCATTCTTTTCATCTTAATTATAATGCTGTGTATTCGTTCATTAACCCTCCCAAACGCAGCTAAAGGTCTGTCATTCCTATTTAACCCCGATTTCAGTAAAATTGATAGCAACGTAATACTAAGAGCCCTAGGACAAGTTTTCTTTTCACTTAGTTTGGGAATGGGCACTCTAATTACCTACGGAAGTTACATACAAAACAAAGTTAAACTACCAGAGATTGCAATTAAAGTATCACTCACCGACAGTCTTGTGGCGATCTTGGCAGGAATAGCCATTTTTCCAGCAGTCTTTGCATTTGGATTCGCACCAACCGAAGGCACAGGCTTGGTCTTTGTGGTTCTTCCTCAGGTATTTAATTCCATGCCCATGGGGCAGATTTTCGCAATATTCTTCTTCCTTTTATTAGCCGTTGCAGCCATAACAAGCTCAATATCACTCCTAGAAGTAATAGTGGCATATTTAATTGAGGAATACAATCTAAAACGTAAATTAGCCACCATAATTTCAATCTCTATATCCCTATTTTTAGGATTAATTTGTACGATGTCGTTTGCCCCCAATAGCGTATTTATGATCGGAGGCGTTAATTTTTTCGACGTTTTAGACTATCTAACCTCAAACATAATGCTGCCGTTAGGTGGTTTATGTATTGTAGTATTTGTTGGCTGGAGACTTAATAAGTCTGTTATTTTGAGACAATTGGAAGTCAATCCTGACAAATCCATTCCTGTTTGGGTGAAAGGTTTGTTATTTATAATTCGATATATCGCCCCCTTGGCAATTTTAAGCGTTTTTCTTAACTCACTAGGCGTTTTTTAAATGAGCTCATTCTGGAAAGACATAAATTCATACACCCAAGGTCAAAAACGAGCTTTGATCTTCATTTGGATTATAATAATTCTTGTTGTAATCTTCAACACTGTACATGAACGGCACTTACAAAAAGAGACAACGAACCCAGTATTGGACACCGTATTAACTAAAATTGCAAATGATAAGTATATAACGAAGAAAGAGATCGAAATAATTGAAATCAAAGAGATATTCAATCCAAATATAGACACAAAAGAGATCATGATTGAAAAAGGAGTACCGCCAAAAATAGCAAACAACATCTTTAAATTAAGCACAGCAGGAAAAACATATCGAACCCCAGAAGATCTAAAAACCATTTATGGAATGACCGATTCCATATTCCAAATAATAGAACCTTATATAAATATTCCGCCCACTGAAACAATTCAAAAAACGGAGAAAAGAATCACCAATTATCGAAAATTCAATCCCAATACTACAACAAGCAAAGAATTAATAGAAATGGGATTTTCTGAAAAGGTCACTAAAAATATAATCAACTATCGTAAATCGGGGGCCACCTTTGAGAACCCGTCCGACCTACAAAAACTTTATTCCATCGACTCCACACTATACAACGAGATCTTGGTGTATATAGATATTCCACCAAAGGAAGTTAAATTGGAGATAAAAATTGTAGAACTCAATACTTCCACAGCGCAAGAAATAAGCAAAAGTACAAATATCGACCTCAACATGGCCTACAAAATAATAAATTATAGAGATAGGCTAGGCGGGTTTTTAAATTACGAACAACTCAACAATATTGAAATTTTAACCCCAGAAACCATTGAGAAGATAACAAGTAACACGTGGATAGACACACTGCAAATAAAAAAACTAAGTTTAAATGGGGTTGAATATAAAGAACTTATACGGCATCCATATGCAACAAAGGAAATCACAGATAAGATCATGCGGTATAAGAAGTTTACAGAGAAAATTAATTCGGAAGCCGACTTAATTAAAAACAGAGTTGTAAACAAACAAGAGATTAAAAGATTAAGACCCTACATTTCCTATGAATAAAGCCACTGCAACACGCACACAAACAAACTTCAGTAATTAATCAATTTTATTAAATATTTCTTTGCAATAACCAAACACTTTTTCTATCTTTGCAAGCCGAAAATCATAAAATTATTAAATAAACAAACCTATGATTATTATACCTATCAAAGAAGGCGAGAATATTGATCGCGCACTTAAACGCTTTAAAAGGAAGTTTGAAAAAACTGGCATTATGAGAGAAATCAGAAGCCGTCAGCAATTCATAAAAGGATGTGAAGAACGTCGTAAAGAGCGCCTTAAAGCCGTCTATATACAGAAGTTACAACACGAAGCAGAAAACAGTTAAAACTTTTGTTTTTTGTATTGAATTTAATTACATTGCATCTTATGAACTATGCAATTTCTCAGTACATAAAACACATAGAATTTGAACGTAAATTTTCGATACATACGATCAGAGAATATACGTACGACATACAATTATTTGAGACTTTCATAGCAGAAAAATCAAGTAACAGTAAAAATCCACTCTTGGCCACTAAAAAGGATGTTCGAGAGTGGCTTTTTTTGTTATTAAAAAAGAATGAAAAAAGTTCGACAATCCATAGAAGAATCTCGTCACTAAAGTCATTCTATCGATTCCACATCAAAATAGGCAACATCAGTAAAAACCCGGCAAGCAATACTTTATTACCAAAGAAACAACAACACCTTCCCTCATTCATAAATGAGAAACAAGCAACCCAAATTATTCCTGCCGACACACCAATCAATGATATAGGTTTATTAAGAAACAACACAATAATACAGCTTTTGTACTTAACGGGAATTAGACGCTCAGAATTAATAAATTTAAAAATAACAGACATTGACTTAAATCGTAAATATATTACAGTATTAGGGAAAAGGAATAAGATGCGTAATGTGCCAATACCAGATTGGTTTGTCAATCATTTATCACACTATATAGCTCGAAGACAAGAAGAGCCATCAGAAGAAAAAAATGCGTTATTTATTACCGACAAAGGAAAACCATTATATCCGAAATTTGTTTATCTTGTAGTTCGAAACGCATTAGAGCAAATTACCACCATGGACAAAAAAAGTCCCCACACATTACGACACTCATTTGCAACACATATGCTGAATAATGGCGCCGATTTGAATTCAATAAAAGAGATCTTAGGACATAGTTCCTTAGCAGCAACTCAAATATACACCCATAATAATTTTGAAAAATTAAAATCGACATACAAACAAACCCATCCAAGAAATTAATTTTAAAATATAGGAGGACAACTTATGAACATTAAAATTCACTCTATTCATTTCACTGCAGATCAGAAATTATTAGATTTTGTTGAGAATAAAATGTCGAAATTCAACCAACTTTATGACAATATAGTAGCCATAGAAGTGTTTTTACGTTTAATAAACGACCAAAGTGCAAATAACAAAGTAGCAGAGATCAAAATTGATATTCCTGGAAATGACCTGTTTGCAAGTAGAAAAAGCAAAAGTTTTGAAGAAGCGACCGATCAATGTATAGACGCCTTAAAAGTTCAAATAATCAGGCACAAAGAAAAAATAAGAGGTAAGTAGAAAAAAACACAATATTTTTTTGGAAAATACAAAATCTTCCCTACATTTGCAATCCCAAATGACAAAGAGGTAAAATGCTTTGTATTGCCGATGTAGCTCAGTTGGTCAGAGCAGCTGATTTGTAATCAGCAGGCCGTGGGTTCGAATCCCTCCATCGGCTCGGATTTAATAATAGGGGAGATACCTAAGTGGCCAACAGGGGCAGACTGTAAATCTGCTGGCATACGCCTTCGGAGGTTCGAATCCTTCTCTCCCCACTGTTGGATTAGTGCATAAGCGGGAGTAGCTCAGCTGATAGAGCATTAGCCTTCCAAGCTAAGGGTCGCGGGTTTGAATCCCGTCTCCCGCTCAATTTTATTGCCGACGTAGCTCAGGGGTAGAGCGCTTCCTTGGTAAGGAAGAGGTCGTGGGTTCAATTCCCACCGTTGGCTCGAACTAGTATTTTGTGAACCTGAAATAATAACATATCTAACATTTTTGAAATTATGGCTAAAGAACAATATCAAAGGACAAAGCCACACGTCAATGTCGGAACAATTGGTCACGTTGACCACGGAAAAACTACTTTAACTGCTGCTATCACAAAAGTGTTGTCAGATAAAGGATTAAGTGCAGTACGAGATTTCGACTCAATAGACAACGCTCCTGAAGAAAAAGAGCGCGGTATTACAATTAACGCAGCACACGTAGAATACGAAACTGCAAACCGGCACTATGCACACGTTGACTGTCCTGGTCACGCTGACTATGTAAAGAACATGGTTACTGGTGCTGCCCAAATGGATGGTGCTATCATTGTAGTTGCTGCTACAGATGGTCCGATGCCACAAACTCGTGAACACATTCTATTAGCACGACAAGTAAACGTTCCTCGTATCGTTGTTTTCTTGAATAAAGTTGACATGGTAGATGACGAAGAGATGCTTGAATTAGTTGAAATGGAAGTTCGCGAATTACTTAGTTTCTACAAATTTGACGGAGACAATACTCCTGTTATTGCTGGTTCAGCACTTGGTGCATTGAACGGAGAGCCAAAATGGGTAGATAAAGTAATGGAATTAATGGATGCTGTTGACTCATACATACCTCTACCAGAGCGTCTTGTTGACAAACCATTCCTTTTGCCAGTTGAAGACGTTTTCTCCATTACAGGACGTGGTACAGTTGCCACTGGTCGTATTGAAGCAGGTGTTGTTAAAACTGGTGATGAAGTACAAATCATTGGTCTTGGTGAAAACAAGAAAAGTGTTGTTACAGGAGTAGAGATGTTCCGTAAAATACTTGACCGAGGTGAAGCCGGTGATAACGTTGGACTATTACTTCGTGGTATTGATAAAAAAGATATCAAAAGAGGTCAAATTATTGCCCACCCTAACGTAATTAAACCACATACACGATTCAAAGCTGAGGTTTATATCTTGAAGAAAGATGAAGGAGGTCGTCACACACCATTCCACAACAACTATCGTCCTCAGTTCTTTATCCGTACACTTGATATTACTGGTAATATTCAACTTCCAGAAGGAATTGAAATGGTAATGCCTGGTGATAACGTAACTATCACAGTAGAACTTATCTACCCAGTAGCTATAGATAAAGGAGTACAGTTTGCAATCCGTGAAGGAGGTCGTACTGTAGGTGCTGGTCAAGTAACAGAGATTTTATCATAAATTGATTATAAAAGGCATCTTTATGTATAAAGATGCCTTTATAAAGGGGTGTAGTTCAGTTGGTAGAGCACTGGTCTCCAAAACCAGGTGTCGGGAGTTCGAGCCTCTCCGCCCCTGCAAATAACAAATAATGTTATACTCTAAGAAAACGAGTTTTTAACAATGAAGAAAATAAGAAATTATCTAAAAGTCGTATACGACGAAATGGTACATAAAGTATCATGGCCTACTTGGAATGACCTCCAAAGTAGCAGTATAGTAGTAATGGTTGCTTCCTTAATCATAGCACTCCTCATTTTTTTAATGGACACTACATTTTCAGAATTAATGAAAGTTGTCTATAACATGTTTTACTAGCGACTTGTAAATCAAGCCAAATTCAATGGACAAAAAATGGTACGTTGTCCGCGCAGTTAGCGGTAAAGAAAGAAAAGTTAAAGAATTGATCGAAAGTGAAATTCGAAGCTTAGAAATGACAGATTTTGTCACGCAAGTGCTGATCCCAACTGAGAAGGTCTATCAAATTCGTAATGGTAAGAAAATTAGTAAAGAACGATCTAGTTTTCCCGGTTACGTTTTAATAGAAGCTGTTATGGTTGGGGAAATTCCGCACATCATCCGAAATATGACCAATGTAATTGGTTTTCTTGGTAATCCAAATGGTGAACCGACCCCTTTACGTGATAGTGAAGTACGGAGGATTATGGGTAAAATTGACGAATTGGTTGAAATGGATGAAGAAATCAACATCCCTTTTATTGTTGGTGAAAGCATCAAAATTATTGATGGTCCTTTTAACGGTTTCAACGGTACAATCGAGGAGGTATACGATGAAAAGAAAAAGTTAAAAGTAATTGTCAAGATTTTTGGACGACGAACACCTGTCGAACTGAGTTTTATGCAAGTTGAAAAAGAGTAATTTAAACAGAGAACAACATTATGGCAAAAGAAGTTGCAGCGTTTATCAAATTGCAAATAAAAGGCGGAGCTGCTAATCCTTCTCCCCCCGTTGGACCAGCATTAGGTTCTAAAGGGGTGAATATTATGGAGTTTTGCAAGCAATTTAACGCACGCACACAAAACAAGGCTGGAAAGGTTCTCCCCGTTGTAATTTCAGTATATGGTGATAAATCATTTGACTTCATTGTTAAAGAACCACCAGTACCCGTACAACTAAAAGAACTAACAAAAATTAAAAGTGGATCTCCAGAGCCAAACAGTAGAAAAGTTGGCGCAGTGTCATGGAAAGGCATTCGAGAAATTGCAGAAAGCAAAATGGTTGACATGAATGCGTTATCCGTTGATTCGGCTATGCGAATGGTTGCCGGTACTGCCCGAAGCATGGGAATCACTGTAACCGGAGAATCTCCGTTTAACAAGTAATTAAAGATCTATTTGTGATGGCTAAACTTACAAAAAAACAAAAGCAGGCAACAGAAAAGATCGAAACCGGCAAAGCATACACTATTGCTGAAGCAGCTCAATTAGTAAAAGAAATTACTTTTACGAAATTTGACGCATCAGTTGATCTTGATGTTCGGTTAGGAATTGACCCTCGAAAAGCGAACCAAATGGTGCGTGGAGTGGTGTCTTTACCTCATGGTACAGGAAAAGAAACTAAAGTTCTTGTATTATGTACACCAGACAAAGAAGAAGAAGCAAAAGCTGCCGGAGCCGATTATGTTGGACTGGACGAATATATCGATAAAATTAAAGGTGGTTGGACCGACGTTGACGTTATTATTACAATGCCACAAATTATGGGTAAAGTAGGTGCATTAGGACGGGTTTTAGGACCTCGTGGTTTAATGCCAAACCCTAAAAGTGGTACTGTTACTGCAGAGATTGGAAATGCAGTAAAAGAAGTCAAACAAGGGAAAATCGACTTTAAGGTAGATCGATTTGGTATCGTACATGCATCAATTGGAAAAGTATCATTTGATGCAGTTAAAATTAGAGAAAATGCAAAAGAATTGTATGATACTCTAATTAAATTAAAACCCTCAGCTGCAAAAGGTACATATGTTAGAAGTGTCTATTTAAGCAGTACTATGAGCCCGGGTATTCATATTGATGCTCGGTCATTTGATGAGTAACAGTTAACTTTTTGAAAATGAAACGAGAAGAAAAACAACAAATCATTGAGTCGCTCAAGGAAGAAATTCAAAAGTACGGACACTTTTATATAACCGATACTTCGGGTTTAAATGCGGCAGATACGTTTTTATTACGAAAAGAATGTTTTAAGAAAGACATTAAGATGATCGTAGTTAAAAACACTCTAATGCAAAAAGCCCTAGAATCCATTGAAGGCGACTATACAGAACTTTTTGCTACATTGAAAGGTTCCTCTTCCATTCTATTATGTGAAGTTGGAAACGTACCTGGAAAGATGATTAAGAATTTTCGCAAGAAATTTCCGAAACCACTCTTAAAAGGAGCCTATGTAGAACAATCAGTATATGTTGGAGAAAACCAACTAGATGCCCTTGCAAATATAAAATCACGTGATGAACTAATTGGCGACGTAATAGCATTATTACAATCACCAATGCAACGTGTTCTTGGCTCTCTTCAATCAGGAGGCCATATCATTGCAGGAGTCGTAAAAACACTACAAGAGAGAGAATAAAACAAATAAGTAATCCCTATTTAAACAATAAAACAATGGCAGATTTGAAAAAACTTGCAGAAGAGCTAGTAAACTTAACTGTAAAAGACGTAAACGAGTTGGCTACAATTCTTAAAGACGAATATGGTATCGAGCCAGCAGCTGCAGCAGCAGTAGCAGTAGCAGGATCAGCAGAAGCAGTTGAAGTAGAAAAAACTTCATTTGATGTAATTATTAAATCAGCTGGACAAGCCAAACTTCAAGTTGTAAAACTTGTTAAGGAACTTTCTGGCCTTGGTCTAAAAGAATCAAAAGAAATCGTTGATGCTGCACCTAAAGCAATCAAAGAAGGTGTTAGTAAAGAAGAAGCTGAAACTTTAAAAACCCAACTCGAAGAGGCAGGAGCTGAAGTTGAAATCAAGTAAAAATATCCGATCTTGCGGGTTAAGGTTTAGAGCTTTAAAAGAGCTCTAAGCCTTTTTGTTGTTTTTTCTATTTGTTAAATTATATACAACACAAATATGACTCCGATTAACGCCAATAGGATAAGTTTTGCTGCAACGAAATCACAATTAGAGTATCCTGATTTTCTTGAACTTCAACTTAAATCTTTTGAAGATTTCTTCAGAATTGATAGCACTCACGACGAAAGAAAAGGTGAAGGGCTATACAAAGTTTTTGCAGAAAACTTCCCAATATCAGATACCAGAAACAGTTTTGTTCTGGAATTTCTGGATTATTCAATCGATCCCCCTCGATATTCTATGGAAGAATGTATTGAGCGAGGATTAAGTTATAATGTTCCAATAAAGGCTAAATTAAGACTTTACTGTACAGACCCTGAACACGAGGATTTTGATACAGTAGTACAAGAGGTTTACTTAGGAGCAGTACCCTATATGACTCCGCGAGGAACATTCATTATAAATGGTGCTGAACGAGTAATTGTTAGTCAATTACATCGATCTCCAGGTGTGTTTTTTGCACAAACAGTGCATGCCAACGGAACAAAACTATATTCAGCCAGAATAATTCCTTTCAAAGGTTCTTGGATTGAATTCTCTACCGATATTAATAACGTTATGTACGCTTATATTGATAGAAAAAAGAAATTACCTGTTTCAACTCTATTACGAGCAATTGGTTACGAAAGCGATAAAGATATTCTTGAAATATTTGACCTTGCTGAAGAGATCAAAGTAACCAAAGCCGGTTTAAAGAAAGTTGTAGGGCGCAAATTAGCTGCCCGCGTTCTAAAATCATGGATCGAGGACTTCGTAGATGAAGATACAGGTGAAGTAGTTTCCATTGAAAGAAATGAGGTAATTGTTGATCGTGAAACCATTATCGAAGCTACCCATATAGAAGAAATCGTAGATTCTGGTTCTAAAACCATTCTACTCCATAAAGAAGATAGTTTAAAAAGCGATTACGCTATTATATATAATACACTTCAAAAAGACCCTTGTAACTCCGAAAAGGAGGCTGTTGTATATATCTATAGGCAGCTAAGAAACAGCGAGCCACCTGATGAAGCTACAGCTAGAGACGTTATTGATAAACTTTTCTTTAGCGATAAACGATACGATCTTGGCGATGTTGGCCGGTTTAGATTAAACAAAAAATTGAATCTAACAACCGACACTTCAATTAAAGTGTTGACAAAAGATGATATTATTCAAATCATTAAATATCTGATTGAACTGATTAATTCAAAGGCAGATATCGATGATATTGACCACTTAAGTAACCGACGCGTAAGAACCGTAGGCGAACAATTATACAATCAATTTGGTGTTGGACTAGCACGTATGGCAAGAACCATTCGTGAACGAATGAACGTAAGAGACAATGAGGTATTTAAACCCGTTGATCTGGTAAATGCGAAAACATTAAGCTCGGTAATAAACTCATTCTTTGGAACGAATGCGCTTTCACAGTTTATGGATCAAACAAATCCGCTTGCGGAAATGACCCACAAACGAAGAATGTCAGCATTAGGACCTGGCGGACTTTCTCGTGAAAGAGCCGGATTTGAGGTTCGTGACGTACACTTTACACACTACGGACGACTATGCCCTATTGAAACTCCGGAAGGTCCAAACATTGGACTTATTTCGTCAATGTGCGTATATGCCAAGGTGAACGATATGGGATTCATTGAAACACCATATAGAAAAGTAACCAACTCAAAGGTAGACCTATCCGATAAAGGGGTAATATACCAAAGTGCTGAAGAAGAAGACTTATCGATGATTGCACAGGCAAACGCCCCATTGGACGAAAAAGGCAACTTCTTAAAAGACAGAGTAAAATGTCGTTTAGAAGCCGATTATCCGGTAGTTGCACCATCAGAAGTACAATTAATGGACGTCGCACCGAACCAAATTGCATCAATTGCAGCATCGTTAATTCCATTCTTGGAGCACGACGATGCCAACCGTGCATTGATGGGTTCAAACATGATGCGCCAAGCGGTTCCATTGGTAAAACCACAACAGCCTATTGTAGGAACGGGTATCGAAGGAAAAGTAGCTCAAGATTCACGCATACTTATTGCAGCCGAAGGTAATGGCATAGTAGAATATGCTGATGCTGAGGAAATTGTCGTAAGATACAATAGAACTGACGAACAACGTCTGATTAGTTTCGAGGATGATGTTAAACGTTATAAACTAACAAAATTCCAGAAAACGAACCAAAATACATGTGTTAACCTAAAACCAATCGTTCATATTGGTCAACATGTTAAAGAGGGTCAGATTTTAACTGGAGGATATGCTACTGAAGACGGTGAATTAGCCATTGGCCGTAACTTAATGGTAGCATTTATGCCATGGAAAGGATACAATTTTGAAGACGCAATTGTAATTTCTGAAAAAATTGTTCGTGAAGACTATTTCACCTCATTACATATTGACGAACACATACTCGAAGTTCGGGAAACAAAACGAGGTATTGAAGAATTAACCAGTGATATCCCCAATGTTAGTGAAGAGGCAACAAAAGATCTTGATGAAAATGGAATGATCCGTGTTGGTGCTCACATTAAACCTGGAGACATTTTGGTTGGAAAAATTACTCCAAAAGGAGTATCGGATCCATCACCGGAAGAGAAACTTTTACGGGCCATATTTGGAGATAAAGCGGGCGACGTTAAAGATGCATCAATGAAAGCTGGTCCTTCGTTACATGGAGTAGTGGTTAAGAAAAACTTATTCTCTCGCATAACAAAAGATCGGAAAGTAAAAGCAGCGGAAAAGACGTTGATTGAAAAAATTGAGAAAGAAGAGAATTTAAAATTACAAGATTTAAAATTAAAACTAATTGATAAACTCTTTGTAATTCTTAACGGAAAAACCTCAAGCGGTGTTACAAACTATTTGAACGAAGAGGTAATTCCTAAAGGAACTAAATTTACTCAAAAAATATTGAGTGAAATCAACGACTTCTTAAATATAGGAACAAGCAGCTGGACAACCGACGAATCTCGAAATAAACAAATTGATAGACTAATTCACAATTATACTATTAAACTGAAAGAGATTCAGGCAGATTACAAACGAAAAAAATACTCAATCACAGTTGGAGACGAACTACCAAATGGAATCGTTCAATTAGCTAAAGTTTATATTGCTAAGAAACGTAAAATTAAAGTAGGTGATAAAATGGCAGGTCGTCATGGAAACAAAGGGATCGTTGCAAAAGTTGTGCGACAAGAAGATATGCCTTTCTTAGAAGACGGAACTCCTGTTGATATCGTTCTGAACCCTCTTGGTGTACCTTCGCGTATGAACCTTGGTCAGATATATGAAACCGTACTTGGCTGGGCAGGTCTTAAATTGGGACTTAAATTTGCAACCCCTATTTTCGATGGGGCAACGCTCGATCAAATATGTGAATATACCGACAAAGCAGGCCTTCCTAGATATGGACGCACCTATCTTTACGATGGTGAAACTGGCGAGAAATTCGACCAACCCGCCACTGTAGGTATTATTTATATGCTGAAACTCGGACACATGGTCGATGACAAGATGCACGCCCGTAGTATTGGACCATACTCTTTAATTACACAACAACCCCTTGGAGGTAAAGCTCAATTTGGAGGTCAACGTTTTGGAGAGATGGAAGTATGGGCACTTGAAGCCTTTGGAGCATCAAATATTCTGCAAGAAATTCTTACAGTTAAATCCGATGATGTTCAAGGACGATCTAAGGCCTATGAAGCAATTGTCAAAGGAGACCCAATGCCAATTCCTGGAATTCCAGAATCATTCAATGTATTATTACATGAATTGAGAGGATTAGGATTAAGTGTCTCCTTAGAGTAGTATTATAATTCGATTTAGAACAATTATCAAAAACGCATATTATGGCTTATCGAAAAGATTCGAAGATTAAATCTGATTTCTCCTCTATTGTTATCAGTCTTGCTTCACCCGAGGAAGTACTGGAACGCTCTAGTGGTGAAGTTTTGAAGCCTGAAACCATAAATTACAGAACCTATAAACCTGAAAGAGATGGTTTGTTCTGTGAGAAAATATTCGGTCCTGTGAAGGATTATGAATGCCATTGTGGTAAATACAAAAGGATTAGATACAAAGGTATAGTTTGCGACCGTTGTGGTGTTGAAGTAACAGAAAAGAAAGTACGACGCGAGCGTATGGGACATATCCATTTGGTTGTCCCCGTTGCGCATATATGGTATTTTAGATCGTTACCCAATAAAATAGGGTATTTGCTTGGAATTCCATCGAAAAAATTGGACTCTATTATTTACTATGAGAAATATGTAGTAATTCAATCAGGGATCAAAGAAGAAGATGGCGTAGGTTATTTAGACTTCTTATCAGAAGAAGAATATTTAGATATTCTTGAAGCATTACCTCGTGAAAATCAACTCCTTGATGATAGCGACCCAAATAAATTCATTGCAAAAATGGGTGCTGATGCACTACACGATTTATTGCAAAGAGTTAATCTTGATGAACTGTCATTCAACCTTAGAGATCAAGCAAACAACGAAACGTCGATGCAACGTAAAAACGAAGCATTAAAACGACTTCAAGTTGTTGAAGCATTTAGAGGCTCTCAAGACATTAATCATCCAGAATGGATGATTATGAAAGTAGTTCCGGTAATACCTCCCGAGCTACGACCTTTAGTTCCCCTAGATGGCGGCCGATTTGCAACCAGCGACCTCAATGATCTTTATAGAAGAGTAATTATTAGAAATAATCGACTAAAGCGATTAATAGAAATAAAAGCTCCTGAAGTAATCTTGCGTAACGAAAAACGAATGTTGCAAGAATCTGTAGATTCTCTATTCGATAATTCAAGAAAATCAAACGCAGTAAAAACAGAAGCAAACAGACCTCTAAAATCATTAAGCGACAGTTTAAAAGGAAAACAAGGACGATTCCGTCAAAACCTTCTTGGTAAACGTGTAGACTATTCAGCACGTTCGGTAATTGTTGTAGGACCAGAACTGAAGATGCATGAATGTGGAATTCCAAAAGATATGGCTGCAGAGCTATATAAGCCATTCGTGATACGTAAGCTCATTGAAAGAGGAATTGTTAAAACAGTAAAATCGGCGAAAAAAATTGTAGATCGTAGAGACCCCGTAGTTTGGGATATTTTAGAAAATGTTCTTAAATCTCATCCAATACTACTGAACCGAGCGCCTACCCTCCACCGATTAGGAATACAAGCATTTCAACCTAAATTGATTGAAGGAAAAGCAATCCAATTGCATCCACTAGCCTGTACAGCATTTAACGCTGACTTTGATGGTGACCAAATGGCAGTGCATCTTCCTCTAGGAAATGCAGCAATTCTTGAAGCTCAATTTCTAATGTTAGGAAGTCATAATATCCTAAATCCAGCTAATGGAGCTCCAATTACAGTGCCTTCGCAAGACATGGTTTTGGGACTTTATTATATCACAAAAGCACGACCAGGCGCTAGAGGAGAAGGACTTACTTTTTATTCGCATGAAGAGGTAACCATCGCTTATAATGAAAAGCGCGCCGACCTTAATGCCGAAATCAAGGTTCGATACGAAGAGATGCAGCCCAATGGTGAGATGCTAACGCATATTATCGAAACAACGGTTGGTAGAGTTATGTTTAACAACTTAGTCCCCATAGAAATGGGTTTTATCAATGAAGTTTTGACGAAAAAATCGTTACGAGACATTATTGGTAAAATTTACAAACGTTGTGGCGTTGCAAGAACAGCCCAATTCCTAGACGATATAAAAAGTCTTGGATTTAAAATGGCGTTCAAAGGAGGACTCTCCTTTAACCTTGCCGATGTTATTGTTCCTGCAGCCAAAGATGTCCTTGTAAAAGAGGGATATGCGAAAGTTGACGAAGTAACAATGCAATACAACAACGGATATCACAAATAACGAAAGATACAATCAAGTTGTTGACGTATGGACACATACAAATGC